>JAKLLP010000328.1 GCA_023150055.1 Gammaproteobacteria bacterium
GGCGCTGCCCGACGGTCAACCCCCGATGCTCTGCACCGTACGACGCCTGGGCAACACGCCGGCCATGTCGGAGCGGCTCCTCGGGCTGATCGCTTCCGGACAGAAGACGGGCCTGTTCTCGCTTCCCGCCGACCCGGAGCTACGCGACCGCGCCCCCGAGGCCGGAGATTTCGTCATTTTCACCGACTTCGCCGGCCGGCCCGGCTGCCTGGTGCGGATGGAAGAATGCCGCCTCATCGGCTTCCGTGATGTCGGGCCGGAGTTGACGCGTTGCGAAACCCCCGCTGCACGCGAGGTGTCGGCGTGGCGGCGGATCCATCAGCGCTACTGGACGCCGATGCTGGCTTCCTGGGGCATGGAATTTTCCGAGGAGATGCCCGTCTGGTATCAGAAATTCCGCCTGCTCTATCCGCCGCTCCGGGGACCGACGGCGTCTCAGTGAAGCGGATGGTCGTGTGTCGGCGCGGCCTTCAGCGGTGGCTCGAACTCGTCCTTCACTTCGCGGATTCCCATCGGATCTGCGTGGATGATGATTTCGCAGCCCGGATATTCCGTGCGGATCTGTTCTTCGACCTCGTCGAGGATTTCGTGACTGCGCCACAGGGAAATTTCGCGCGGGAGATCGAGGTGAAACTGGATGATGTAGTGAGCGCCCCCGTGGCGGGTGCGCATGTCGTGCAGGCCGAGAACCTGCGGGTGACCGAGGGAGATCTCCTTGACCCGCAGCCGGTCGGCCTCAGGTATCTCCCGGTCGAGCAGGATGTCGAGCGACTGGGAGACCATCTTCAACGCGCCGAAGAGGATGTAGGCGGCCACGCCCAGGCCCACCAGCGGGTCGGTCATCTGCCACCCGGTCCACGCCGTCAGGATCACGGCAGCCCCGACGCTGAGGTTCACCAGGATGTCGGCGGTGTAGTGCATCGCATCGGCGCTTATCGCGATGGAGCCGGTGCGCCGGCTGACGTATCGCTGGTACCCGACCAGCAGCACCGTCGCCAGCGTCGCGCCAATGATGACCAGCAGGCCCGCTTCGGGTCGCCCGATCGGCTGCGGATCGAGCATGCGCCCGATCGCCTCGCGGAAGACGAACAGCGCCGAGGCGCCGATGATCAGGCCCTGCAGGAGGGCAGCGAGCCCTTCTGACTTGCCGTGGCCAAAACGGTGTTCCTCGTCGGCCGGTGCCAGTGAGTAGCGCACCGCCCAGAACGTCAGCACCGAGGCAAGCGTATCGAGCAGGGAGTCGGCGAGGGAAGACAACACCGACACCGAGTCGGTGACGAACCAGGCCCATGTCTTGGCGATGACCAGGCAGAGGGCGACGCCGACGGATGCGTAAGTCGCCGAACGCACCAGCCAGGCGCGCTTGTCCGCGGTCAATGGAATCTCTCTGCCGGGCATGGGTATTGCTCATCGGGCGCCGCAGCATCAGCGGTACCCGCTCCTGGTCTCCTGCATGCGGATCAGGTCGGATGGCTGCGATTTTCCGTGACGATCGCCCATATTTGCAATTGAGCCGTCGCCAACCTGTTGATTTGCGTCCTGCAACGCATAGACTGCAGGCAGCGATTGGTGATCTGAAGGCACGTGTCCGGCAAACCGACCGAGAGGGCGTTCTAATGGCTGATGTCTGGGTGCTGGTTGCAAACTCGGCCGAAGCGCGAATCTATGCGGGGCGCCACCGGCACGCGCCGCTGACGCTGGTGGATACCTTGACCCACGAGGCCGCGCGTCTTCATCCACGCGAAGTCCTCGCCGATGCGCCGGGCCGTGTGCACGATCGTTTCGGGCCGGGGCGCCACAGCATCGACAGCGGTGAGCAGGTGCGGGCGGAGGAAAGAGAGCGTTTTGCGCGTGAGATTGCAGCGAGCCTGCTCGAGGCGCGGCGCCAGAGGAAGTTCGAAGAACTCATCGTGATGGCAGCCCCTGCATTTCTCGGCGTGCTGCGTGCCGAATTCAACAAGCCGCTGGCCAGCGCCGTCATTGCCGAGGTGCCCAAGGACCTGGTGAGCCAGGAGGCTGCTGCGGTCGCGGCGCACGTGCCCTGACGGGCCGGCGCGGTTCAGGCGCCGATGATCATTTTCAGGCCGGCGATCACCAGCACGAGCCCCAGCAGCCGCTGTATCGCCGGCGCCTGCAGTCGCCGGCTGCCATACTCGGCGCCCAGGTAACCGCCGATGACGGCGGCGGCGGCCCACAGCGGGATCCAGGACGGCAGCGTGATCGTGCGGGTCATCTGCCCGGCGAGGCCCGCCGCGGAATTGACCAGGATGAAGAGGGCCGCAATGCCTGATGTCGCCTTGACGGTCGCCCAGCGCATCAGGATCAGCAACGGACTGAGATAGATACCGCCCCCCACACCCGTCAGGCCGGCGAGGAACCCCAGTCCCGCACCGGCCCCGGCCAGCGTGGGCGCGGGAGCCGCTTTGGCCGTGTCATAGTCGGCCCCCTCGGCGGTGAGGAGGAAACGCAGCGCCGCGAATAGCAGCGCCACACCGACCAGCGGCTTGTAGAGCACCGGGGAGATCTCCACGTAGCCTCCAAGGTAGGCGCAGGGGATCGAGGTCAGGGCCAGCGGCAGGAACACGGCGCGCGAGAAACGCCCGGCACGCAGATACTTCCAGGAGGCGATGCCCGCGACCAGTATGTTGAGCACCAGCGCAGTGGGTTTCATCACGGCCGGTGGCAGCGAGAACAGGGCCATCGCAGCGAGGTAACCGGACGCGCCGGCGTGACCCACCGAGGCGTAGAGAAATGCGGCAAGCAGGATGAGAGCGCCGAGAATCAGCGCGGCATCAGCGCTCACGATAGGCGACTTTCCGGGTTCGGTTCGACAGGGAGGCCAGTGTGGCACAGAGCGGTGACGCTTTCATGCTGAGCCGGGATTTCCGGCTGCTGTTCCTGACGCGTTTTTTGCGGCTTTTTGCCTACGGCCTGCTGTCGGTGGTGCTGGTGCTCTACCTCGCCGCGCTCGGACTTGGCACGGTTGCGATAGGCACGTTGCTCACGCTGACCCTGCTCGGCGACACGGCGCTCGCGCTCCTGCTGACGACCCGGGCGGATCGATGGGGGCGACGGCGGACGCTCGTGCTCAGCGCGGTTCTCATGACCCTCGGTGCCGCCGTTGTCGGCGTGAGCCACTCGTTCCCGTTGTTGCTGCTCGCCATGACGCTGGGGGTCATCAGCCCGAGCGGCAACGAAGTCGGACCGTTCCTCCCGATCGAGCAGGC
>JAKLLP010000329.1 GCA_023150055.1 Gammaproteobacteria bacterium
GACGTCGAGGACGCCTTTGGCCAGCCGGGCTTCATCGTCTTTTATCTGCTGTGCGGCATCTGTGCGGCGCTCGCGCAGGCCTTCCTGGACGTCACCTCCAGCGTGCCCGTCGTGGGCGCGAGCGGCGCCGTGTCCGGCCTGTTCGGCGCCTACCTGCTGCTTCACCCGCGTTCGCACATCAACGTGCTGGTGCCGATCTTCATCGTCGTGGACGTCGTCAGGCTGCCGGCCTGGATGGTGCTGGTGTTCTGGTTCGCGGTGCAGCTCCTCTACGACGTATTCGATCCTGCTGCCGGCGGTGGCGTGGCGTTCCGCGCGCACATCGGCGGCTTTCTCGCCGGTCTGCTGATGACGCCGCTGTTCCTGCTGGTGCTGCGTTCGCGGCTCCGCCTCGCGGCCGGCTGAGCTAAGATAGCGCCGGGTTGTGTTGTTCGCGTGGAGCCGGGTTGCGATCCCGATTGCTCCTGAGAGGCGCTGAGGGGTGGAAGCAGGCAGCAGCGGCATCTCGGTCGTGGAGATTCCGCCTCGTGACCAGGTGATTCCCGTCGAGCGGGAGAGCATTACTGCCTTCATCGGCCCGACGCCGCGCGGTCCGGTCAGCATGCCGGTGGCCGTGCGCAGTCTCGAGGAGTTCCTGCAGCGCTTCGGCGTGCCGGGCTACCTGAGCCGCATGGAGCTGCTGCTCTATCAGTACTTCGAGAATGGCGGCACGCTTGCCATCGTGGTGCGCGTCTGCCGGGTGCAGCGCCACAAGCGCATCAGCCTGCCGGGGCCGGCCGGGGAACTGGTCCTCGAGGCACTGAACCCGGGCGCGCTCGAGCACCTGCGCGCCACGGTGGACTTCGAGGGCATACCTCCCGCCGAGCGGCACCGGTTCAACCTGGTTCTGCACCGCTGCCGCTCGCCGCAGCACCCGCTCGTCGAGGAACAGGAAAGCTACCCCGGCGTATCGGTCCGCCCGGCCGATGCCGATTTCATCGGCGACGCGCTCGGCGTGTCGGCGCTCGTCAGGCTCATCGGGCCCGCTCCGACCGAGCGGCCCGGCAGGACGATTGGCGCCGACAGCATGCACCCGATGCGCTACATCTACAGCCAGGGGGGCGGTCTATCGGACACCGACAATGCGCCGACCGACTATGACCTCATCGGCTCACGGGACGACAGCACGGGGCTGTTCGCGCTGGAGCAGGTGCCGTGGGTCGATTTCGTCTGCCTGCTGCCCGGCGCCTCGGGCACCACGCTCGGCCCTGTTGCGCTGTTTGCGGCAGAGCGCTACTGCCGCGAGCGTCATGCGATGTTGCTCATCGATCCGCCCGCCGCATGGTCCGATCTCGATGAGGCCGTGCGCGCGCAGCGCGAACGCGGTTTTGCCAGCCCCAATGCACTGACTTATTTTCCCTCGCTGGAGAGTCCTCCGCACCTGTCGGTCGCCCCGGGGCTCAGCGCGGCCGGCGCCATTGCCGGGCGGTTGTGCGCCACCGGGCTCGCCTGGGACGGGCCCTTGCAGTTGACGCTCGGCCGCGGCCGCCCCTCGATCCATATCGACGAGCATGAAGCGCATCAGCTGGCCCGGCTCGGCGTGAATACGCTGGTGCCGCCGACGCCCGGTCGCGTGGAGCTCGCCGGACTGGTCACGATGGCGCGCTCGGGCGGGTTGTCGCGGTCGTGGAACAACCTGCGTCGCAGGCGAATTTTCCTGTTCATCGCCAACAGTCTCTCCCGGCACACCCGCTGGGCGGCTTACGAGCCGGGTGATCCTGCCCTCTGGCGTGAGGTGCGCAGCCAGTGCGCGGCATTCCTTGCCGCCCTGCACGCGAAGCGACTGCTTGCCGGCAGCAGTGCACGCGAGGCTTTTTACGTCAAGTGCGATGCCGACACTCACGCCGGACCGGCAGGCAGCCGGCCGCGCCTGGCCTTCGTCGTCGGTGTCGCGCTCCAGCGGCCCGGTGATTTCGTCGCCTGCCGCATCATTCACACGGATGAGGGCTGCCGCGTCGAGGAAATCGGCTGGCAGCCCGGCCCCGCGCTCGCGATGGCCGGCTGAGAGCGGCACCCGGCGAACCCGGCGCCTGTCACTCCTTGTCGCCGAGTGCCAGTCGATTCGCGCTGTGATGCGCTTCACAGAAGCGCTCGATGCTGGCCCATATAGTCAAAGGCAAGAGGTTGGTTCACAACGCCTTTGTCCGCGGGGGAGCCTGACCAGTGCAGATGTCCGCGCCGCCAGCCAGGGATACCGTCTTGCCGGTGTCGAGTCTCGAGGAGTTCTTTCGCAACTCCGTCGAGGCTGCGCTCGCCACCAACCACGTCGTGGTCGAGTGCGACACCTCGCACTACGTGGTGAGCCTGCTCACGCTGTTCGCGCGGTCGGATGCCTGCTACGAGCCCGCCGGCGGCGCGGGTCATCGGCCGCTCGCCTTGATGCTCGCCGAAGCGATGGAAGCACCGAGCGCCGAGGAGCGCCTGTTCGGCCTGCAGCGGCTCGGCGACCTGTCCCTTTTTACTGCCGGGTTCTTTCCCGAGGGCCTGCAAGACCGACCGGTCGGTCTCGACTACTACGTCAACATGGGCGGCAGCGCTTATCGCATGCTGGCGGCGAGCGGGCATGCCAGCCTGCGTAACCGGGCGCTCGCCGAGGTGTTCGCCGAGCTGGCAGCCAAGTTCCTCGACCTGGTGGACGTGCTGAACGAGGTGAAGGCGTCGAGCCGTGGCGCCGACGCCGATGTGCTGCGCCTGTACGAGGCATGGCTTCGCACCGGCAGCCGTCGTGCCGCGCGGCTGTTGCGCGAGGTCGGTATCGAGCCGGCCAGCCAGGCCCGCACCGATTACCGACACTGAGGCGGATCCGTGCTGCTGCGTGAGTTGCAGGACCTGCTGACCAGTCTCTACGGCATCGAGGTCAGCGCCGACGTGCGCCATTACCTGATTCACGAGCTCGGTGCAGGTGCGGGGCGCGCAACCGCGGAGCAGCTCCTGATCGAGGAGGGTGATGGCGAGATCGGGCTCGGCCTGTATCTCGACCCGGTCCTGCTGGAACGCTTGTCCACGTCCGACCCGCTGCGCTGCCTGTGCGGCTGCAACCTCGAGGATTTTTGCACCGTGCTCGAGGGCATCAGCCATTTCAACTACGTCTTCTGGAATGCGGCCCGGGACAAACCGGTGACCTTGCTCGAGCTCGAGATGCAGGCGGAAGTCGACAAGTACGTCAGC
>JAKLLP010000032.1:0-3672 GCA_023150055.1 Gammaproteobacteria bacterium
CAGCGAGTTTGGCTTCACGCTAACCGCTCCGGCCGGATACGAGTGCTACAACGTCTTCCCGAATTCGGCGCTTCTGAGGAGCGTGCGATATCGACAGGAATCGACCGGCAACGTCTGCTCGATCATCGTCGGCCCGGCCGCCGCGATCCGGGACCTCGCCAAAAAGAAGAACATCCCGCTCGGCCAGGCGCAGATCGTCGAGGCCGCGGACGGGCCCCGGGCCGCCGCCAAAGCCGTCGAACTGGTTCGGCAGGGGAAAGCAGAGCTGCTGATGAAAGGCAGCCTGCACACCGACGAACTCCTCGGCGCAGTGGTGGCGCGCGAGACGGGCCTGCGCACCGGGCGCCGGCTCAGCCATGTGTTCATCCTGGACGTTCCGACCTACCACAAGGCGCTGCTGGTCACCGACGCGGCGATCAACATCGCGCCGACCCTCGAGGACAAGGTGGACATCTGCCAGAACGCCATTGACCTTGCCATCGCCTTCGGCAGAGAACAACCGAAGGTTGCAATTCTAGCCGCGGTCGAGACCGTCACCTCGAAGATGCCGGCCACCATCGACGCCGCAGCACTCTGCAAGATGGCCGAGCGCGGGCAGATCAAGGGCGGCATCCTCGACGGCCCGCTGGCCTTCGACAACGCCATCAGCAAGGATGCCGCGAAGATCAAGGGCATCCGCTCGGAGGTGGCCGGCGACCCGGACATCCTGCTCGCTCCGGATCTCGAGGCCGGCAACATCCTCGCCAAGCAGCTTGCCTTCCTGGCCAATGCCGACAGCGCCGGCCTCGTGCTCGGCGCGCGCGTGCCAATCATCCTCACCAGCCGCGCCGACAGCGTCCGGTCGCGGATGGCGAGCTGCGCCGTCGCGATGATGGCCGCCCACGCGCGGCGAGGGAGCAAGGTGTGGAAATGAGCCGCGATCGGCCCAGTTCCGGATGCGTTGCCGTTGCTACCGGCATGGGCGGCAGCAGGTGCGTCAGCGGCGCGGATAACGCCGTGGCGGGATGCCGCCGGGAGCCTGTCGCTCTCGTCAGCATCCTGCTGCTGATGATCTCTGCCGGTGCGGTAGCGCAGACCGCGCCTGTGGCGCCGTCCACGATGGCAGAACTCCCGGTGACGGAGCTGACCTACCCGCGTTACACGCGGACCAATGCCGGGCTGCTCGTCGTTTATGCGCCCCAGATCGAGGCCTGGCCGGATTACCGGCGTGTCATCGGCCGCTCCGCCATCGAGGTGACCCTCGCGGGCCAGGAGAAAGTGGTGCCGGGCAGCTTCGGATTCGAGGGCGACACGAAGACCGATCTCGCCGAGCGTGTGGTGGGTTTCTTCAACCTGCAGGTCACCGGCGTCAGCTTCCCCGGCGCTGACGAGGCCACCGCCACGCGGCTCGGCGATTTCGTGCGCGCGACCGTGAGCCGCGCGCCGAAGAAGGTGCCGCTGGACCTGGTGATGTCCTATGTAGCAGATGGTCTGGTGCCTGAAGGTGATCAGGGCCTGTCCTTCCTGCCGCCGCGGATTTTCTATTCGCGCAAGCCCGCAGTGCTGGTGATTCTCGACGGGCCGCCGGTGAAGGTACCGCTCAAAGGCATAGGTCTAAGCTATGCGGCCAATACCAACTGGGACCTGTTCTGGGTCGGCGCAGAGAGCCGCTGGTTCCTGCTGAACCGCGACCAGTGGCTGGTGAGCAAGAACCAGGACCTGAGAGGCAAATGGAAGGTTACCGACGAGTTGCCGGCGAACTTCAGGCAGTTGCCGATGGAGGACAACTGGAAGGATGTGCGCGCCAGGGTTCCGCCGCCGAAAACGAAGCAGAAAACTCCCGTGGTCTTCGTCAGCGAGACGCCCGCCGAACTCATCCTCACCGACGGGCGGCCCGATTTCGAGAGAATCGAAGGCCTGGATCTGCGCTACGCGACGGACACCACGAGCGACCTGTTCCAGCTCGATGAGAATTACTACTACCTGGTGTCCGGCCGCTGGTTCAGCACGCAGGACCTCGAGGATGGCCCGTGGTTGCCGGTGACCACGCTCCCGGCCGTCTTCGCCGGCATCCCGAAGAATCATGCGAAGGCCCGCGTGCGGGTGGCGGTTCCGGGTACCGAGGAGGCTCAGCTCGCGATGCTCGAGGCCAGCGTGCCGCGCAAGGCGACCATCAAGGCTGCCGCAGCGCCGCAGATCAAAGTCACCTACAACGGCGCGCCCGAGTTTGAGCCGATACCCGGCACCACCCTGACCCGCGCCGTGAATACGCCCTACGACGTGCTCGGCTACGGCGCGGCCTTTTACCTTTGCTACAACGCTACGTGGTATGTGGGGATGGCGCCCGAGGGCCCGTGGCGTGTGGCGCCCAAGGTGCCGGATGAGATCTACAAGATCCCGCCGAGTTCGCCCGCTTATCACGTCACGCACGTGAAGATCTACGGCAGCGACGGCCAGACCGTGACCACCGGCTACACCGGCGGCTACACCGGTACCTATTCCACCAGCACGACGATCGTGTACGGCACCGGCTGGTATTACCCGCCCTACGTCTGGTACGACGACTATTACTACCCCTATTACTACTATTACCCGACCAGTTACGGACGCGGCGCCGGGTACAACCCCGCCACGGGAAACTACGGCGCCGCCGAGGCTGTCTACGGCCCGTACGGCGGGGCGGGCCGCGCGGCGGTCTACAACCCGGAAACCGGTGCCTACGCGCGGGGTCGCGCGGTGTGGGACAGCAACGAGATGGCCGGTCAGGCGATCGGCTACAACCCGCGCACCGGCACCGGCGTGGCCACTAACCGCTATCGCACCGAGGACTCCTTTTGGGGCGAGACACTTGTCCGGCGGGGCGATGACTGGGTCTACACCGAGTCTGACTGGGCGAATGGCAGCGGCACCACCGACTTCGCCACTTCACGCGGCACCACCGGCACGACCAGCCGCGAGGTGAGCGACGGCAAGATGACCGGCAGCGGCGAGATCAGCCGCGGCGGCCAGACCGCGACGACCGAAATGGTTCGCACCGAGCAGGGCGTAGCCCGCCAGATGACCACCGAGAGCGGCGAGACGATCACCACGGCGCGGAAGGCCGGCTCGGACGATCTGTACGCGGCCAAGGACGGCGAGGTCTACAAGCGCACCGACGACGGCTGGCAGAAGTATGGTGAAGGCGGCTGGGAGAACGTGAAGCCCTCGGGCGAGCGCGCCAGTGCCCGCCAGGGGCAATCGGTGTCGGGGGATGCCGCCGATCGCTCGCGGTTGCCCAGTCTGGACGAAGCATCCCGCCAGGCCGCGCGCGACGCGGCGCGCACGATGCCGCCTCAGGCCGGCACCGGAGCGCGCGATCCGGGCGGCTGGTCATCGGCGCCCGCACGTGATGGCCCCGCCACACGAAGTACCGACCGGACGCGCGAACTCGATCGCGACTACAACGCGCGCCGGCAGGGATACGACCGGATGAGCCAGCGGCGCAGCATGGGTCAGCGCGGCGGATTCCGCGGCGGGGGGCGCCGGCGTTAGACGGCGAGCAGGGCGGCAATGAGCCGACAATCGGCGGTAGCGCAGAGCCCGGAGATCACATGAACGACTACGTCCTCGTACTGAACGCCGGCTCCTCGAGCCTCAAGTTCTCCGTGTATACGCGGCCGGAAGGCGGCGCGTGGCGGTCAGAGTCGCGCGGTC
>JAKLLP010000032.1:3682-12181 GCA_023150055.1 Gammaproteobacteria bacterium
GCATCGGCACCGCGCCGAAGTTCTCCGCGAAAGATGCCGACGGCGCCGTTCTCGCCAAAGAGGAGCTCGGCACTACGGTGCGCGATGCGCGCACCGCGCTCGACACGCTGGCGGGCTGGCTGCGCGGCCGTTACCGCGGCGGGCGGGTGCTCGGCGTCGGCCATCGCGTGGTGCATGGCGGCGCGCGCTTCGCTGCACCCACCATCGTCACGCCGCAGGTGCTGGAGGAACTGCGCCAGCTCATCCCGCTGGCGCCCCTGCACCAGCCCTACAACCTGGCGGCGATCGACGCGGTGGCCGAGCGGATTCCGGACGTGGCGCAGGTGGCCTGCTTCGACACGAGTTTTCATCGTGGCCAGCCGGCGGTGGCCGAGCTGGTGCCCTTGCCGAAGGAGATCCGCGACGCCGGCGTGCAGCGCTACGGCTTTCACGGGCTCTCCTATGAGTACATCGCGTCGGTGTTGCCTGACGTGGCGCCCCAGATCGCCGCCGGGCGCGTGATCGTGGCGCACTTGGGCAGCGGCGCGAGTCTCTGCGCCATGCGCAATGGGAAAAGCGTGGACAGCAGCTTCGGGTTCACCGCCGTGGATGGCCTCTGCATGGGCACGCGGCCGGGCGCGGTCGACCCGGGTGTGATTCTCTATCTTTTCCAGAACATGGGGCTGTCGGCGCAGGACGTCGAGAGCATCCTCTACAAGAAGTCGGGACTGCTCGCCATCTCCGGCATCAGCAACGACATGCGCGACCTGCTCGGGAGCAGCGAGCCCGCGGCGCGGCTGGCGGTGGACTATTTCGTCTACCGCGCCGCGAAGGAGATCGGTGCCCTGACCGCCGCCCTCGGTGGGCTCGACGCACTCGTGTTCACCGCCGGTATCGGCGAGAACTCCGCCGAGATCCGCCGGCGCATCTGCGAGGCCTCGAGCTGGCTCGGCATCGAGCTCGACGCGAACGCCAATGAACGCTGCGGACCGCGGATTTCACGGGAAGGCAGCCGCGTGTCGGCCTGGGTGATCCCGACCAATGAGGAATTGATGATTGCCCGGCATACCGGGCGGCTGCTGGGGCTGATTTGATGGGTTTTGTTGTAGGAGGGGTTTCAGCGCCGACACAAGGGCCGCGCAGTTCGGCACTGAAGTGCCTCCTACAGGTGCTACCAAGTGTAGGAGGGGCTTCAGCCCCGACCCAGTGCCCGGGAGACCGTGACGAGGACGATGACCATCATCGGGCATCGACCTAAAACGGCGGCGATTTCGACAAGGAGTGAAAAGATGGCTGCGACCGCACCAAAGAAGAGCAAACCCGGCACGGCTGCCGACCCCTGGCGGGACTTCCAGCACGGGCTCTGGCAGCGGGAGGTCAATGTCCGCGACTTCATCCAGCAGAACTACACGCTGTACGAAGGCGACGCCACGTTCCTCACGCCCGCGACCAAGCGCACGCGAAAGATCTGGGACCAGCTCGGCAAGCTCTTCGTCGAGGAGCGGCGCAAGGGCGTGCTCGACGTCTCGCAGGTACCGAGTTCCATCACCGCTCACGGGCCCGGCTACATCGACCGGGACAACGAGCTGATCGTCGGCCTGCAGACCGAGGCGCCACTCAAGCGCGCGATCATGCCGAACGGCGGTTTCCGCATGGTGCAGACCGCGCTCAAGACCTACGGCTACGAGCCTGATCCGAACGTCGTCGAGACCTTTACCAAATACCGCAAGACGCATAACAACGCGGTATTCGATGCCTATACGGCCGACATCCGCCGCTGCCGGAGTTCTCACATCCTCACCGGGCTGCCCGACGCCTATGGCCGCGGCCGCATCATCGGCGACTACCGCCGGGTGGCCCTCTACGGCGTCACGCGCCTGATCGAGCACAAGAAGGCGGAGAGGGCCGCACTCGACGCGCGCATGTCCACGGAGGACATCATCCGCGACCGCGAGGAGCTCGCCGAGCAGATCCGCGCTCTGCAGGAACTCTGCGAGATGGCCGGGAAGTACGGCTTCGACATCTCGCGGCCGGCGGCCACCGCCCAGGAAGCCGTGCAGTGGCTCTATTTCGGCTACCTCGCGGCGGTGAAGGAGCAGAACGGCGCGGCCATGTCGCTGGGCCGGGTCTCCACGTTCCTCGACATCTATTTCGAGCGGGATCTCGCCGAGGGGCGGATCGACGAGTCGCGGGCACAGGAGATCATCGACGACTTCGTCATCAAGCTCCGCATCGTGCGCTTTCTGCGTACGCCGGAATATGACGCGCTGTTCGCCGGTGATCCCACCTGGGTGACCGAGTCCATCGGCGGCTGCGGCGAGGACGGCCGGCCGCTGGTGACGAAGAACTGCTTCCGCGTGCTGCAGACCCTCTACAACCTCGGCCCGGCCCCGGAGCCGAACCTGACGGTGCTGTACGCGCCGCGGCTGCCGGACCAATTCCGGCGCTTCGTGGCGCAGGTGGCGATCGACACCAGTTCCCTGCAGTTCGAGAACGACGAGATCATTCGCCGCGCCTGGGGCGACGACAGTGCGATCGCCTGTTGCGTCTCCCCGATGGCGCTCGGCAAACAGATGCAGTTCTTCGGCGCGCGGGCGAACCTGGCGAAGTGCCTGCTTTACGCCATCAACGGCGGCCGCGACGAGGTGAGCGGCGAACAGGTCGTGTTGCCGGCCTTCGAGCCGGTGCAGGGCGAGGTGCTCGATTTCGATGACGTTCTGGCGCGGTTCGAGAGGACGATGGACTGGCTCGCCGGCGTCTACGTCAATGCCATGAACGTCATCCACTACATGCACGACAAGTACGCCTACGAGCGCATCGAGATGGCGCTGCACGACTACGCGCCGCTGCGCACCATGGCGTTCGGCATCGCCGGCCTCTCGGTGGTGGCCGACAGCCTGTCGGCGATCAAACATGCGAAGGTGCGCGTGGTGCGCGACAAGACCGGCCTGGTGACCGACTACCAGACCGAGGGCGAGTTCCCCGTATTCGGCGTCAACGACAACCGCGTCGATCACCTGGCCACCTGGACGGTGAGCACGTTCATGGAGAAGCTGCGCAAGTACCCGACGTACCGCAACGCCGTGCACACGCAGTCGATCCTGACGATCACCTCGAACGTGGTCTACGGCAAGGCAACCGGCAACACGCCGGACGGCCGCCGCCAGGGCGAGCCCTTCGCGCCCGGCGCCAATCCCATGCACGGCCGCGACCGCTACGGCATTCACGCCTCGGCCTACTCGGTGGCGAAGCTTCCCTATCGTGACGCGCAGGACGGCATCTCGCTGACGACCTCGCTGGTGCCGACCGGCCTCGGGCGGGTGCCGGAAGACCGCATCACCAACCTGACGTCCATGCTGGACGCCTACTTCGGCGCCACGGGCTTCCACATGAACATCAACGTGATGACACGCGAGACTCTCATGGATGCGATGGATCATCCGGAGAAATACCCGCAGCTCACGATTCGGGTTTCGGGCTACGCCGTCAATTTCGTGCGCCTCACCCGCGAGCAGCAGATGGACGTGATCAATCGTACTTTCCACGGAGTCTAGCCCCATGGCGGAAAAGACAGAGTTGCAGCCCGCCTCGCTGGAGGCGAAGAGCCCGTTCGACCTGCGCGTCGATCTCGGCAAGGACGTGCCCGAGACCGACGTCCGCTCGGCGCTCGCGAGCGGCGACATGGGCTTCCTGCATTCCTTCACCACCGGCTCGACGCTCGACGGCCCGGGGGTCAGGGTAGTCGCCTGGACCACGGGCTGCATGTGGCGGTGCCTGTACTGCCACAACCCCGACACCTGGACCATGCGCAACGGCATCCCGGTCGCCGTCGTGAAGGCGACCGAGACCCTGCGCAAGTACCGTTACGGCCTTAGGATCATGTCCGGCGGCTTCACCATCAGCGGCGGCGAGCCGCTGATGCAGGACCGCTTCGTCGTGAAGATGTTCCGGGCGGCGAAGGAGATGGGCATCCACACCGCACTCGACACCAATGGCTACCTCGGCGAGCGTCTCACCGATGACGAAATCGACGGCATTGATCTGGTGCTGCTCGACATCAAAGCCTGGGACGACGAGAAGCACCGCCACCTGACCGGTCGCGAGCCCGGCCCGACGCGGGAATTCGCGAAACGGCTGGCCGCACGCCGACGGCCGGTGTGGCTGCGCTTCGTGTTGGTGCCGGGGCTCACCGACGATCCGGCGGAGGTCGGGCAGATCGCCCGCTTTGCCGGTGGCCTCGGCAACGTGGAACGCGTGGACGTGCTGCCCTTCCACCAGATGGGGCGGTACAAGTGGGAGAAGCTCGGCATCGAATACAAGCTCGACAAGGTAGAGCCGCCGACCGCGGAGGCCGTGGAGCGGGCGCTCGCCACGTTCCGGGCCGAGGGATTGAAGGCGTACTGAAGACGCAAGGGTAGACGATCATCAATACACCCGCTGCAGCACCCGGGCTGCCGCCCGGCCGCATCGCCACCATCGACTGGATGCGCGGCTTTGTCATGGTGCTCATGGTCGTCGACCACGCCTCCATGGCCTTCGACGGCGGGCACCTCTCGAAGGACTCCGCGCTGTATCCGGATGCGGCCACCATGGCGCTGCCGGCGGCGGAGTTCTTCACGCGCTGGATGACGCACCTGTGCGCGCCGACCTTCGTGTTTCTGGCCGGTACGTCGCTTGCGCTCAGTATCGAGAAGCGTGTGCTGAGGGGTGTCGACGCCTGGGAGATCGACAAGAACATCCTCATCCGTGGCGCCGTCATCGCGCTGCTCGACCCGACCATCATCTCGCTGGGTTCGGGCCGCTGGACCTTTCAGGTGTTGCTGGCGATCGGCCTCGGCATGATGTGCATGGCGCCGTTGCGCCGTCTGCCGAGCTGGGCGCTGGCGGCGCTCGCGCTCGGCTGGATGGTGCTGGGAGAGATTGCCACGGACCTCGTGTGGGACCCGCCCGGTTCGTCCTCGCCGCTGGCCGCGCTGCTCGTCGCGACCTACGGATCGGACTCGATGATCATCAAGTATCCGCTGCTGCCCTGGCTGGCGCCGATGGTGCTAGGCTGGGTGTTCGGCAGGCACCTGGTTCGCGTCGCCGGCGGGCAGACCACCGTTACCGGCAAGAAGGTGCTGTGGATCGCCGGTTTTGCGGGGCTGGCGATCTTCTTCGTGGTGCGCTACGCGGCCGGCTACGGCGATATGTTCCTGAACCGGGCCGACGGCAGCTGGCAGCAGTGGCTGCACGTGAGCAAGTACCCGCCGTCCCTGACCTTTTACGCGCTGCAACTCGGCCTGCTCTGCCTTTGTCTCGCCGCCCTGCGCCACCTCGAGGAGCGCATCGGCGCCAGCCGCAACGGCGTGCTGCTGGTCTTCGGCGAGACGGCGATGTTCTTCTACCTGGTGCACCGTCTCGCGTTCGAGATCCCCGCCACGTACTTTGGCTTGCGCGGCGCCGGCAATCTCGCCACCACCTACCTCTCTGCGTTCCTGATGCTGGTCGCGCTCTATCCCGCTTGCCGGTGGTATCGGTCCGTGAAGGCGGCCTATCCGGACTCGTGGCTGAAGTATTTTTAGTATTGAACCGATGTAAGGCCGGGCTTTTTCGGGCCTGAGCCGTCGTCGGGGTCGAGGCCTGGACAATGCGTGTGGCGGCTGAGGCCGGTCCTCAACGTGTCGCGATTTCCATTATGGTTTCGACCAGCAGGCGCCGCCGCTCGATGACGTCGGTAGCCGGGTTGAGCGCGCTGCCTCGCCCGTGCGTGATCCATGAACCCAGCACCATGGTGAGCACCAGATACGCGCGGCGTTTCCGCTCGCGGGTGTCGAGTCGAGGCACGATCTTGCCGATCAATGCCGCGTACCGCCCCGTCAGCCATCGGTAAAACTCGTCGCGGATCCGGCGCGGCGGTGTGCGGCGCAGCCAGTAGGCGGAGGCCTCCAGCCAGAAGACCGTTTCCACGTGCTCCATGTACTCGAGGTGCCAGGCGATGCAGTTCTCGAGTTTATCCTGCGGTCTCAGCCCTTCCTGCGCCAGAATTGCTTCGACCTGTGCACGGAACCACTGGGATGTCGTGACGAAGAACGAGTGCAGCAGGTCGTCACGCGTGGGGAAATAGTGCCGCAGGGCCGCCTGGGACAGGCCGGCGTGCGCGGCGACGGCGTCGAGGGACGCCTCGCGCAGGCCGCGCTCGGCAACGATCGCGCGCATAGCCCTGAAGATGCTCTGCAAAGCGCGCCGGCCCTTGGGCGTGCGCGCCTTCGATGCGAATTGTTTCTCGATGAGTTCCAACATGACCGTTCCGCAATGATTGGCCAAACACGGTGAGCCTGGCATCAGGCTGCAGTTCCTTCGGAAAGGCGCGCTTCAGTTGAGGGGCGCCCTCGCCGCAGGAAGCGTAGTCTGATCCCATTGCCCCGCCGGCGGCAAGAAAACCACTTGATATGAGGTTTTGACCGGGGCAGACTTCGACCGCGTGGTTTGTGTAGCAGGGATGGCCATGGTGTCTTTCACCTGCGGTCTGGCGCCGATGCAGGGGTGGGCCGGACACCACACGACCGGACGTTTCTTCAATGTCGCCGACCCGCAACGGTGAAGCCATCCATCACCATGGCCCGTTTCCAGTCATCAGGAGAACACTTTATGAGTTCGTATCGTGGAGCGCGGCTGCTCGCCGGCCTGCTGGTCGGCACTTCCATGGTCCTTGGCGCGGCCAGCGCCGGCGCGGCCGACGGGGAGAAGTCGTTCGAGGTCTACGGCTTTGCCCAGCTCGATTACATCCAGGACTTCGGTCGCGTGGACCCGGACTGGGAAGACACGTTGCGCCCGTCGCGTCTGCCGAAAGCCAACGAGGAGTTCGGTGACGATGGGCAGGCCTCGCTGAGCGTCAAGCAAAGCCGCTTAGGGGTCAAGGGCACGGTGGCAACGCCGAAGGGTGACATCAATACAAAATTCGAGTTCGACATGTTCGGTGTCGGCAGCGACGCGGGCGAGACCACCATCCGGCTGCGCCATGCTTATGGCGAATTCGGCCAGTTCCTCGCCGGCCAGACCAACTCGCTGTTCATGGACGGTGACATCTTTCCCAATGTGATCGACTACTGGGGTCCGGCGGGCATGGTGTTCCTGCGCAACCCGCAGATCCGCTGGACGCCGATCCGCGGCGCGAACAGCTTTGCGGTGGCCATCGAGAACCCGGGTAACGATATCGACTCGGGTCAGTTCCGCGAGGTCGCAGACTTCCCCGGCGCCCAGGGCGACCAGGAGTACCCCGATCTCACCGCGCAATTCCGTATGGCGCGCGACTGGGGTCATGTGCAGGTCGCCGGCATCCTGCGCTGGGTCGGCACCGAAGTGCTCTTCGATACCGACGGCGACGGCAGAAACGACACGGTGGTCTACGACGACGACGACACCGGCTGGGGCATCAACCTGACGACGGTCATCAACGTCTTCGAGCGTGACGCCATCCGCGCCGGCTACGTGTTCGGCGAGGGCATCGCCAGCTACATGAACGACGGCGGCATGGACGCGGGACCGAGTCAGGACATTCCGGATCCGAGCAACCCGCCGGCCGGCACCGAGGTCGAAGCCGTCGAGCTGCAGGGGCTGTCGCTCTACTACGACCACTGGTGGAGTGACCAGTACAGCACATCGTTCGGCTATTCCTTTACGGACGTCGACAACACCCCGGGACAGACCCCCGACACGTTCGAAAAAGGCCAGTACGCCTCGGCGAACTTGCTCTACTATCCGGTGAAGGACGTCATGGTCGGCGCCGAGCTGCTGTGGGGCGAGCTCGAGCTTTTCGGCGGTACGGACGAAGACGCCACCCGCCTGCAGATTTCCTTCAAATACAACTTCGGCACCGTGCTCTGAGCGTAGCCATGCGACAGGAGGGACAACAATGAAAACCGCAACGACTTTCGTGGCGATGCTGAGCCTGGTGACCATCGGCAGTGTCACCGTGGACGCGGCCGAGCCCTCGGCGAAGGACTTCCAGCGCGTGGTGGATGCCGCACACGCCCGCTACAAGGGCCTGCAGGAAGGCAAGAACGCCGACTACATCCCGATCCTCACCAAGACGCCGAGCGAACTATTCGGCGTGGTGATCGCCACCCGCGACGGCAGGGTCTACAGCGCGGGCGACGTGGACTACAAGTTCTCCATTCAGTCCGTGTCCAAGCCCTTCACCGCGGCGCTGGTCATGAGTCAGCAGGGGCCGAAGGTCCTGAAGGAGAAGATCGGGGTCGAGCCGACCGGGTTGCCGTTCAACTCGCGACTGGCCATCGAGCTGTACCCGGATGAGCGCTCGGTCAACCCGCTGGTCAACGCGGGCGCCATCGCCGCGGTGAGCCTGGTGCAGGCGAGCTCCGAGCAGGACCGCTGGAACAAGGTACTCGGCAACATGAGCGACTTCGCCGGCACGCCTTTGAAAGTGCTCGAGGATGTCTACGAGTCGGAGTACTCGACGGCCTTCGGCAACCGCGCCATCGCCAACCTGCTCTACAACTACGAGCGGCTGTACAGCGA
>JAKLLP010000330.1 GCA_023150055.1 Gammaproteobacteria bacterium
CACAGGATTCCCGCCTTGGGCCTGTTCAGGACGACGATGGCGACGGCGCTGCCGGCGATCGCAAAGAGCGCGGCGAATCCCATCTCGCCGAGCTGGTAGCGAATGGGAGTGTTCGGAACCGAAAACCCGAGCATGGCCATCCATTGCATCGCCCAGAAACCGGTGCCGATGACCATCGCTCCGGACAGGAGCCAGAGCAGGCGCACGCCCGCAGAACGGGCGTCGCGCATCCGGTTCAGGGAGGGAAACAATGCGAACGCGCCGATCACGGCCAGGACGCCGGCGAGCCAGCCGAGTGAATAGTCGAAGCTCGGGGCGATCTCGGTCGCGCCCGGTGGCAGCTCAGCAAAGTGCTCCCAGAAGCTCATGCCGACACGTCCGTTCCCATCCCGTTACGACGAGAGCCGCGCACGCCGCCGCGTGGTGCGGCGGGCGGTGTTCTCCGGAATGTACCGCCTTGCGGCAGCGTGCGTTAACAGAACGTGACCAAACCGTGACGCGTCCCACAGCAGCCCCGCCCGTTGGCTCAGCGCAGTGTGACGCGGTTCAGGCGCACCGTGAGCTGACCGACGACCCGGACCCGCCCGTGCAGCTCGAGAGGGACGCGGGTGCGCGGGTCGAGCAGCAACTCGAGGTCGCCGCGCAGGCCGAGCAACTCGAAATCCTCGGCGTCGGCCGCCGGGTCGAGCGGGCTTCCCCTGATGCGCAGGACGAGCGCCTGCACGGTGCCCCGGCGGCGTTGCGAGCCACCTGGCGAGCGCTCTTCGTGGTCCACGCGGATGCTGCGCCACGCAGTCGCTTCGATCGTCACGCGATGCAGGTGGCGTCGCGAGTACGCGTGAATCTGCACCTGGTCTCCGGGTTTCAGCAGTTCGGCGGCAGCCGCCAGCCACAGCAGGCCGTTGGGTTCGGTGACGGGTCCGACGAGCCCCGGCGCATCATACTTCCGCAGGCCTTCCTCGATGCGGCTCCACTGCGCCGGAGGCAGCGCCTGTTCTGCCGGCGTCGCGGGCCAGCGCGTGTAGTGATAAGCGCCGATATCGGTGAAGCGGTACGTGCGCAGCCGCGGGTCCGACCCCGAATCCTGTTGCGTTCTCTGCAGTGCAGCCCCGGTCCACGGGTCGAGCCAGAGAGTGGTCAGTGACTCGCGGCCGAGACCCGTGGTGCTGTGGGTGAGTTCCAGGACCACCTCGGGCGGTGGCACTGGGCGGCCGACCGGGGTGTCCCGGAGGCTGTCGGCGATCTGCGCGCTCGACTGCAGGCGTACCTCGACCCGGGTATTCGCCCGCAGCAGGAACTTCGCGGCGGAAAGCTCCAGTGACCGCCAGCCGGGGCGGTCGGCATCGTAGGGGCCTGCTTGCGCCGCCGATGCGCCGCCGGCCAGGAGCAGGGCGAGCAGCGCGGCCGGCGCGCGGCCGCTTGCCGTCAGGGTTCGCATGACGGCAGTAGATCGAAGCGGGCTTGACGGGTCAACGGTGCCGGCCGTTCACGCTGCGGGTATGCTTCCCGGCGATGCGCCTTTCCCGATTCGTCGCCGCTGCGGTCGCCGTGTCACTGCCCTTTGCCGTAGCGCGTGCGGAGGTCAGGATCGAGGGCATCGGCGGCGCGCTGCGCGACAACGTGCGCGCGCACCTGACGCTCGATGATGCATCCTGTGACACGCCGTCCTGGCGCCTGCGCCGCCTGCGGCGCAAGGCGGAGGGCGAAATCCGCGAGGCGCTGGAGGCGTTCGGGCATTACGACCCGACGATTTCCGTGGAGCACTCCGTCACCGCGAAGTGCTGGCTCAGCGTCTTTCGCATCGGGAAGGGCGAGCCCGTGCGCCTGCGGGACGTCGACGTGACCATCGAGGGCGATGCGCAATCCGAGCCGGCCTTCCGACGCCTGTTGCAGAGGAGTCCGCTCGAGGCCGGCGCCATCCTCGACCATGCTGAATACGAGAGCTACAAGAAGAAAATCACCGACCTGGCCCGGCGTGAGGGATATTTCGCCGGCCGCTTCAGCGAGGCGCGCATCGGCGTGTACCCGCCGGAGTATGCGGCCGACGTCACGCTGCGGTTCGCGTCGGGGCCGCGCTATCGCTTCGGTGCCGTGACCCTGGAGCAATCCATGCTGGAACCGGAGTTGCTCGAGCGCTTCGTGCCGTTCCGCGAAGGCGACCCCTACGACGGCGCCCTGATCGACGAGTTCTACGATGCCTTGCTCGCGACAGGGTACTTCGCGAGTGTCGACCTGCGCACCCAGCCGGGAGTGCTGCCCGATGACACGGTGCCGGTCAGCGTGCAGCTCGCGCCTGCCGACCGCAAGGTCTACACGGCGGGTATCGGCTATGGGACCGACACCGGGCCCAAACTGCGCGGCGGATTCATCAACCGCCGGGTCAACGAGCGCGGTCATCAGCTCGAATCGAGCCTGAGCGTCTCGAGGGTGGTGTCGGAAGCGGGGGTGAGTTACCGCATACCGCGGCAGGATCCGCGGGTGGAGTGGCTGAGCATCGATACGGGGTACCAGGAGCAGGATACGGATACGAGCGAGACCAGGATCTACAAGATCGGTCTCAAGGAATTCCGCCGCCGCTCCCACGGCTGGATCGAGACGCGGTTACTCGACCTGAGCACGGAGCGCTTCGAGATCGCCGGCGATCGTCGACGGGAGTTGTTGCTGATCCCCGGACTGAGCTGGAACCGCAAGTTTCCACAGGCGGCGACGATCATGCGCCCGGAGCGCGGCTACAGTCTGGCGTTCAAGCTGCGCGGTACGGCCAGCTGGCTGGGTTCGGATTCGGAGTTCCTGCAGGCCGACGCCATCGGCCGGATGGTCGTGCCTGCCTGGACCGGCGCCAGGCTGCTGCTGCGAGGTGATTTCGGGACCACGGCCAAGGACGAGTTTCGCAGCCTGCCGGCCTCGGTGCGCTATTTCGCAGGCGGCGACAATAGTGTCCGCGGCTACGACTTCGAGACCCTTGGCCCGACCGATGACGACGGCAACGTCGTCGGCGGTAGCCACCAGCTCATCGGCAGCGTGGAACTCGACCAGTTGATCGCCAGCAACTGGTCGGTGGCGGCGTTTGCCGACACGGGTAACGCCTTCGACAGTTTCTCGAGTGTGCGTACCAAGACGGGTGTCGGCGCCGGCCTGCGCTGGTACTCGCCGCTCGGCCCTGTGCGGCTCGACCTCGCATTCCCGCTCGACAAGGATGC
>JAKLLP010000331.1 GCA_023150055.1 Gammaproteobacteria bacterium
GTATGGCGAGGCATACGAGCGTTACGCCAGCCTCACGCCGGCCTTCTGGCCGGTTATCCGGCCACGGGACACTGGCCGGATTGCGTCTCGGTAGTTGGTGTGGCAATGAATCGAAATCGGCGATCCGTCATGGATATTGCAGGCAAAACGGTGTTGTGATGGAGATTACCTTTCTCGGCGCGACGGGCACTGTCACCGGATCGAAGTACCTGGTGACGTCAGGCTCGAAAAAAGTCCTGGTCGACTGTGGGCTGTTCCAGGGCTACAAGCAACTGCGCCTCAGAAACTGGGAACCATTGCCGATCGACCCGCGCGAAATCGATGCCGTCATTCTGACCCATGCACATATCGATCACAGCGGGTACCTTCCACGACTGATCCGGGATGGGTTCCGAGGCCGGGTGTATTGCACGGCCGCGACCCGTGATTTGTGCGCGGTACTGCTGCCCGACGCAGGCCATCTCCAGGAGGAGGAGGCGAAGAACGCCAATCGGCACGGCTACTCAAAGCACCGGCCGGCGCTGCCTCTCTTCACCCGCGAGGAGGGTGAGCGGGCGTTGCAGAATTTCATTCCCATCGAACTCGAGCATGACGTCGACCTGGGCGGGGGCTTGAGCCTCCAGTTATCGCGTGCTGGGCATCTGCTGGGGGCGGCGTTCGCTTTCCTGACCGATTCGCACACGTCGGTCCTGTTCTCGGGCGACCTCGGTCGCCCAAATGACCTGACGATGCTGCCACCCTCGATCATCCGGCACGCCGACTACCTGGTGCTCGAGTCTACTTATGGCAATCGCCGCCATGACTCTTCCGATCCCAAGGTGACGCTGGCGGAAGTCATCAACCGCACCGTCAATCGCGGTGGGGCGGTGATCATTCCGTCGTTTGCCGTTGGACGTGCCCAGGCCATGCTGTACTACCTGCACCTGTTGAAGGCCGAGAACGCGATTCCCGACATCCCGGTGTTTCTGAACAGCCCGATGGCGACCGATGCCACGCACATCTTTTGCCGGCACCTGGGCGAGCACCGGCTCACACCGGCGCAGTGCAAACAGATGTGCGGCGTGGCCAAGTACGTAAACAGCGTGGAGGAATCCAAGGACTTGAACGTGCACCGTGGACCGATGATCGTGGTTGCCGCGAGCGGCATGGCCACGGGCGGGCGGGTGCTGCATCACCTGAAGACCTATGCGCCGGATCCGCGCAGTACGATTCTCTTCGCCGGGTACCAGGCGGGGGGCACCCGGGGCGCGGCCATGCTGGCCGGCGCCGAATCGATCAAGATCCACGGCGAGTACGTGCCGATGAGGGCCGAGGTCGTTGCGCTCAGCCAGCTTTCCGGCCACGCCGACTACACCGAGACGCTGCATTGGCTGCAGCACTTCGAGCCGCCGCCCCGGGAGACCTTCATCACCCATGGAGAGCCCGCGGCGGCCGATGCACTTCGGCTCCGGATCCAGGAACAGCTGGGCTGGCGCTGCCAGATTCCGGAGTATCAGCAGAAGGTGATGCTCGCATGACCGGGCCCGAAAGCACCCCGGCCACAGCGCGCGAGGTGGCCACCCATTCCCTGCGGCTTCGGCGTATCGGCATCGATACCTACCAGGAGCCCGTGATCTACATGCGAAGCGACTGCCATGTGTGCCGCTCCGAGGGGTTCGAGGCGCAGGCGCGTGTAAACGTCAGCAACGACAAGCGCACCATTACCGCGACGCTGAATGTGATCACCGGCGATCTGTTGGCGCCGAACGAGGCCGGGTTGTCGGAGGCCGCCTGGCGCCTGCTCGATGCGGCGCCGGGTGAGAAGGTCATGGTTTCGCATCCTGCGCCCCTCGAATCACTGGGCCACGTACGCGCCAAGGTTTACGGCCAAAGGCTCGAGGAGGCGGGCATGCGGGCTATCGTGCGTGACATCGTTGCTGGGCGCTATTCGGACGTGCATCTGGCGTCATTCATCACAGCCTGCGCCACTGCGCCCTTGAATCACCGTGAAACGATTGCCCTGACGCGGGCCATGATCGACGTCGGAGACCGTCTCACTTGGGGGAAGGATGTCGTCGTGGACAAGCACTGCGTCGGCGGGTTGCCGGGCAATCGCACCACGTTGCTGGTCGTGCCCATCGTGGCCGCCTGCGGCTTGACGATACCGAAGACTTCCTCGCGATCGATCACCTCCCCGGCGGGTACCGCCGACACGATGGAAACGCTTGCTCCGGTGGAACTCGATCTGCAGGCCATGCGCCGGGTCGTCGAGCGCGAGGGCGGCTGCATCGTCTGGGGTGGTGCGCTAGGCCTCAGCCCCGCCGATGACATCCTGATCCGGGTGGAACGCCCGCTGGATATCGACAGCGAAGGCCAGCTCATCGCCTCGGTTCTCTCCAAGAAGGCCGCGGCTGGCTCGACTCATGTGCTAATCGACGTGCCCGTCGGCCCAACGGCAAAGGTACGATCCCACGAGGCAGCTCATGCAATGAGCCGGAACCTCACCGAAGTGGGCCGGGCGATTGGCCTGCACGTGGAAGTGGTGCTCACCGACGGTAGCCAGCCTGTAGGCCGGGGCATCGGCCCGGCAATGGAGGCGCGCGATGTTCTGGCCGTGCTGCAGGGTGAACCCGGCGCACCTCTGGATTTGCGTGAGCGGGCCCTGCTGTTGGCGAGTCGAATTCTCGAGTTTGCGGGGCATGTGCCGGCAGGCCAGGGTCATGCGTGGGCACAGCGTGCCCTGGACGGTGGCCAAGCCTGGGATAAATTCCAGGCCATTGCAGAGGGGCAGGGCGGGTTGCGCGAGCCTACCCGCGCGCCGCATACGCATCCCGTGATGGCACCACGGTCAGGGCGCATTACGGGCATCGACAATCGGCGTCTCGCGCGGGTGGCCAAATTCGCAGGCGCGCCGCTCGATCCTGCTGCGGGTGTCGAACTTCGCGCTGCTTGCGGCGACGATGTCGACAAGGATCAACCGCTGTTCGTCATACACGCGCAGTCCCGGGGCGAGTTGCAGTACGCGCTCGACTACGTCCGCATGCAGCCCGATATTCTCTGCGTGCAGGCGTCGCCATGACGCCAGTCATCCTGCCGCTGCCGGACAATACCGCATCGGCGGAGCGCCTTGCAGCCGAGCTGCGCGCGGAACGCGGATATGTGCTGGTACACCGTTTTCCCGATGGCGAGACCTATGTAAGGCT
>JAKLLP010000332.1 GCA_023150055.1 Gammaproteobacteria bacterium
CTGCAGGCGCGCATTGCCACCCGCAGCTACGCGCTCATGGAGCGCCTGCTGCAGGAGTCGCTGCGGGAGATGGAGGCGAATCTCTTTGCCGACGTCATTGGCCGGCTCCGCAGCGAGCTGCCAGACCTCGTCGAAGATGCCCTGCAGGAGCACTTCGCCGGCCGCAGCGACCTCCACCAGGGGCCGCGCTGAGCCATGGAGAAGACCTACCACCCGGCGGCCATCGAGCAGCGGGTTTACCGGCAGTGGGAGGACAGCGGCTATTTCGCCGCGCAGGGCGACGGCCCGCCCTACTGCATCATGATTCCGCCGCCGAACGTCACCGGCACGTTGCACATGGGCCATGCGTTCCAGCACACGTTGATGGACGCGCTCACCCGCTATCACCGCATGCGCGGTCACCGCGCGCTCTGGCAGCCGGGCACGGACCACGCCGGAATCGCCACGCAGATGGTGGTGGAGCGACAACTCAACGCCGAGGGGGGCACCCGCCGCCAGGACCTTGGCCGCGAGGCCTTCGTGCAGCGGGTCTGGCGGTGGAAAAAGCAGTCCGGCGGCACGATCTGCCAGCAGATGCGCCGCCTCGGCGATTCCGTGGACTGGTCGCGCGATCGCTTCACCATGGACCCGGGACTGTCGACCGCCGTCACCGAGGTGTTCGTCCGCCTCCACGACGAAGGCCTGATCTACCGCGGCAAAAGGCTGGTCAACTGGGACCCGGTGTTGCACACGGCGCTCTCCGATCTCGAGGTCCTGGCCGAACCGGAGCAGGGCTCGCTGTGGCACCTGCGTTACCCACTGGAAGACGGCAGCGGCCACCTCATCGTAGCGACTACCCGGCCGGAAACCATGCTCGGTGACACCGCCGTGGCGGTGCACCCCGAGGACGCCCGCTATGCCGCCCTCATCGGGCGCCGTGTGCGCCTGCCAGTGACGAACCGCCTCATACCGATCATCGCCGACGAGTACGTCGACCCCGCCTTTGGCTCGGGCTGCGTGAAGATCACGCCGGGGCACGACTTCAACGATTACGAGATCGGCCGCCGCCACGACCTCGTTCTCATCAACGTCTTCGACCGGGACGCGCGCATCACGCGCGGCGAGGCGACCGGCGAGATCGACATCGGGATCCCCGCAGAATTCGTCGGACTCGATCGGTTCGTGGCGCGGGAGCGGATCGTCGCGCTGCTCGAGTCCCGCGGTCTCGTCGAGAAGATCGAAGCCCACTCCCTGCCGGTGCCGCGCGGCGACCGCAGCGGCGCGGTGCTGGAACCGTGGCTTACGGACCAGTGGTACGTGCGGATCGCGCCGCTTGCCGGCCCCGCGATCGAGGCGGTGGAGGACGGCCGCATCCGCTTCGTGCCGGAGAACTGGTCGAAGACCTACTTCCAGTGGATGCGCAACATCCAGGACTGGTGCATCAGCCGGCAGCTGTGGTGGGGACACCGGGTGCCCGCCTGGTACGACGACGCCGGCAAGGTCTACGTGGGACGCAGCGAGGCCGAGGTGCGCACCCGCCACGGGCTCGGCGCCGATCACGCGCTGCGACAGGACGAGGACGTGCTCGACACCTGGTTCTCCTCGGCGCTGTGGCCGTTCTCGACACTCGGGTGGCCTCAGTCCACGCCCGAGCTGCGCAGCTTTTATCCGACCAGCGTGCTGGTGACGGGTTTCGACATCATTTTCTTCTGGGTCGCCCGGATGATCATGATGGGCCTGAAGTTCACCGGCGACGTCCCCTTCCGGGAGGTCTATATCACCGGGCTCATCCGCGACGAGCACGGCGACAAGATGTCCAAATCGAAGGGCAACATTCTCGACCCGCTCGACCTCATCGATGGCGTCGATCTCGAGACGCTGCTCGCCAAGCGCACCACCGGGCTGATGCAGCCCCAGCTCAGGCCGCGCATCGAGAAGGCGACGCGCAAGCAGTTCCCGCAGGGCATCCCGGCGTTCGGCACGGACGCCCTGCGCTTCACTTTTGCCGCGCTGGCCAGCACCGGTCGCGACATCCGCTTCGACCTGAACCGCATCGAGGGGTATCGCAACTTCTGCAACAAGCTGTGGAACGCCACCCGCTACGTGCTGATGAACGTCGAGGGCCACCCGCTCGCGCCCCCGGCGCAGGACGGGCCGCGGAGCCTGCCGGACCGCTGGATCCGCTCCCGCTTCGGGGCGGCGCTGGCGACGGTGCACGAGCAGCTCGCCGCCTATCGCTTCGATCTCGCCGCCCGTGCGCTCTACGAGTTCACCTGGAACGAGTACTGCGACTGGTACCTCGAACTGACCAAGCCCACCCTCCAGGAAGGCGGGGCCTCGCCCGCCGAGCAGGCCGCCACACGCCGCACGCTGGTCGACATGCTCGAGGCGCTGCTGCGCGCACTGCACCCGCTGACGCCGTTCATAACCGAGGAACTCTGGCAGCGGGCAGCACCCGTCGCCGGCATCGCCGGCGCCACGGTGATGCTGCAACCGTATCCGGCTGCAGACTCCTTCCCGCCCGATGCGACGGCCGAGAGCGAGATGTCATGGCTGCAGGGCTTCGTGCTCGGCATCCGCCAGATTCGCGGCGAGATGGATATCCCCCCCTCGCGCGCCCTGCCAGTGCTCGTGCAGCACGCCTCGCCGGCCGAGTGCGCACGTATCGACACGCACCGGCAATACCTGCAGCAACTCGCGCGCCTCGAGAGCATCGGGATCGTCGCCGAGGGCGTCGAGCCGCCCGTGGCCGCAACCGCGCTGCTGGGGGAAACCCGCATCCTCGTGCCCATGGCCGGGTTGATCGACGTGCCCGCCGAACGTGAGCGTCTCGGCAAGGCCCTCGGGCGCGCGAAGGC
This sequence comes from Gammaproteobacteria bacterium, assembly GCA_023150055.1. GTDB lineage: Bacteria > Pseudomonadota > Gammaproteobacteria > Steroidobacterales > QUBU01. The sequence continues at coordinate 2,838 of JAKLLP010000332.1, forward strand.
GGACTGCGCGCGGATCGAAGGCAAGCTCGGCAACGCGCAATTCGCGGCCAATGCCCCGGCAGCCGTCGTGGCAAAAGAGCGGGAAAAGCTCGAGGTGGCACGCCGCGAGATCTCCCAGCTGCGCGAGCAGCTCGCCCGCCTGGAAAGCCTCGCCTGAGGGCTCCGCGAGCCCGCCGCGCGTGACGCCCGCGCGGCAACCGGCGCATTTTCCTTAATTTCAGTGGCTGGTGTGGTGTTCCGCCAATAACTTGCCCGCAATCACCGCCCTTGCGGCGGGAGGTCTCCGCCGTCGCTCCCCGATACTCGCTTTGGGCGGAGACCCCCGCCTCCGGGCGGT
>JAKLLP010000333.1 GCA_023150055.1 Gammaproteobacteria bacterium
GCACGTCGATCCGTACAAGGCGATCGAACGTTACAGTCACGTCATGCATATCGTGAGCGGGGTGCAGGGCAAGCTCGCTCCGGGCCGCGATGCGCTCGACCTGTTCGCCGCCGCGTTTCCGGCGGGCACGCTCGTCGGGGCGCCGAAAGTGCGCGCGATGGAGCTCATCGACGAACTCGAACCAGTGCGCCGCGGGCTGTACGCGGGCACGATCGGCTACTTCGGTAACAACGGCGACATGGACCAGGCGATCACCATCCGCACGCTGGTGTTCCGCGAGGGCACCTACAGCTACCAGGCGGGCGCCGGCATCGTCGCCGACAGCGTGCCGGAGGCCGAGTACCAGGAAGTGCTCGCCAAGAGCGCGATCCTGCGCGGCGCGCTTGCCATGGCGGAGGAAGGGCTGTGACGCCCAGGCTGCTCCTCATCGACAACTACGACTCCTTCACCTACAACCTGGTGCAGGCTTTCCTCGTGCTCGGTGCCGAGGTGCAGGTGTTCCGCAACGACGAGATCACGGTCGCGCAGGCGCTCGATCTCGCTCCGACCCACGTCTGCATTTCGCCCGGCCCTGGCCGGCCGGAGAACGCCGGCGTGTCGCTCGCGATGATCGCGGCCTTCGAAAAGCGGGCGCCACTGCTCGGCGTATGCCTGGGCCACCAGAGCCTGGTGCATCACTTCGGCGGGCGCATCGTCGCCGCACCGCGGCTGATGCACGGCAAGACCTCGCTCGTGACGCACGACGGCCAAGGGGTGTTCCGCGGCCTTTCGAAGCCGTTCGAGGCCGGCCGCTATCACTCGCTCACCGCGGAAGACGCGTCCATGCCGGCCGCGCTCGAGGTGACCGCGCGCTCGGAGCGCGGTGAGATCATGGGCGTGCGCCATCGCGAGCTGCCGCTCGAAGGCGTGCAGTTCCACCCGGAAAGCGTGCTGACGCCGGAGGGCAACCGTTTGCTGGCGAATTTCCTGGAGTTCGGCCGATGAGCGCCGCGGTGCAGGCGGCGCTGGCGCGGCTCGTGGCGCGCGAGAGCCTGTCCCGGCCCGAAGCGGCGGGGCTCATGCGCGCGCTCGCGGAGGACACGCTCGCGCCGGCACTCGCCGGTGCGGTGCTCGCTGCCCTGCGCGCCAAGGGCGAGACGGCCGAGGAGCTGCGCGGCTTTGCCAGCGCCATGCGCGAGCTCGCGCTGCCGGTGAGCTTGCCGGCAGGCCTCGGGGCCGCCGATGTCGTCGGCACCGGCGGCGACGGTTCCGGCAGCTTCAATATCTCGACCGGCGCGGCGCTGCTGGCCGCGGCCTGCGGCGTCCCGGTGGTCAAGCACGGCAATCGCTCGGTGTCTTCCCGGTCCGGCAGCGCCGACGTGCTCGAGGCGCTCGGCGTGCCGCTCGCCGCCGACGCCCCGCAGGCGCTCGCCTGCCTCGAGAAATGCGGGTTTGCCTTCCTGTTCGCCCCGAACTTCCACCCGGCGATGAAGGCCATCGCGCCGGTGCGCCGCGCGCTTGCCGTGCGGACGGTTTTCAACGTGCTCGGCCCGCTCAGCAACCCGGCGACGCCGCCGTTCAGCCTGGTCGGCGCCTTCGACCTGCCGACCGCGCGGCTCATGGCCGAGGCGCTCGCGGGTCTGCCGATCGAGCGCGCCTTCGTCGTGCATGGCGAACCAGGTTGGGACGAGGCGACCCCGGTCGGGCCCTTCGTGGTGTTCGACGTGCGACCGGGCGAGGTCCGGCGTGGCCGGCGCAACCCGCTGCACTACGGCCTGCCGGCCTGCCGCCCGGCGGATCTCGCCGGCGGCGATGCGACAGCCAACGCCGCCGCCCTCGAGGCCGTGCTGACGGGGCGGGACCGTGGCCCACACCGCGACGCACTGGTACTCGGCGCGGGCCTGGTGCTCGATCTCACCGGGCAGGCGCATGGCCTGCGCCGTGGCATCCGGCGCGCGGGCGAGGCCATCGAGTCGGGCGCCGCCGGCGCGCTTCTCGCGCAGCTACGCGCTTTCGCGAAGCGGCAGTCATGAGCGGCGAACGCGCCGACCACGGCGATTTCCTGGTGCGCATGGCCGTCGCCAGCCATCGCCGTCTCGATCAGGCGCTCGCCGCGCGCAGCGAGCGGGAGCTGCGCCGGCAGATCGCAGCGCTGCCGCCTGCCCCTGCGCCGCGCTTCACGACCGATGCCTTTCACCTCATCGCGGAGGTCAAGCGCCGCTCGCCTTCGGCGGGACAACTCGCCGGTGCAGCACTGGCGCCCGCCGAGCAGGCGCGAAGCTACGTGCAGGGCGGCGCCATCGCGATTTCCGTGCTGACGGAGCCGGAGCACTTCTCGGGCAGCCTGGCCGACCTCGGCGCGGTGACGGCGGCGTTGCCCGGTTTTCCCGTCATGCGCAAGGACTTTCTCGTCGGCAGCTACCAGGTGCTCGAAGCGCGCGCCGCCGGCGCGGCCGGGGTGCTGCTCATCGCGGCGATCCTCGAGCCCGAGCAGTTGCAGGCGATGATCGTCGCGGCCCTCGATTTCGGCCTGTTCGTGCTGGTCGAAGTCTTCGACAGCGCGGACCTCGACCGTTGCGTGCCGGCGGTCCGTTCGGCTGCGGCGACCGAGGCGGGCAAAGGCCGCGTGCTCCTCGGCGTCAATTGCCGCAACCTGCGCACGCTCGAGGTCGATCGGGCCCGGTTCGCCGAGCTGGCGCCGCGCCTGCCGCGCGATGTTCCCTGGGTGGCGGAAAGCGGTATCGAGACGCCAGCGCAGGCGGCCGAGGTCGCGCATCTCGGCTACCGGCTGATACTGGTCGGCACGTCGCTGATGCGATCCCCCGATCCGGCCGGCGCGGCGCGCGCGCTGCTCGAGGCGGGCCGCGGGGCTGTGGCCCGGGCGTGACGGGCTGCCGCAGGGTCCGGTCAACCGATGCGCGTCTTCGTGAAAATCTGCGGTCTCAGCACGGCCGGCATGGTCCGCGCGGCGATCGGGGCGGGTGCGGACGCGATCGGATTCGTCTTCGCGCCATCGCCGCGGCAGGTGACGCCTGCCGTGGCCGCAGAGCTTGCCGCGCTCGCCCCGGCGGGGATCCTGCGGGTGGCGGTCATGCAGCACCCGACGGCGGCAGAATGGCGCGCCGTGGCGAGCATCCTGCGGCCGGACTGGTTGCAGGCCGAGGCCGCGGACTTCG
>JAKLLP010000334.1:0-1997 GCA_023150055.1 Gammaproteobacteria bacterium
AGGGAGGCGCTTTTGTAAGAGCGTTGTAAGTGCATTCAGGGATAACACCCCCCAAGGAGGTTTACCGGGATGCACCGAGCTGCTTTGCGCCTTTTCGTGGTGGCCGCCCCGGCCAGCCTGCCGCTGCCGGCGCTGGCCGCAGGTTCGGCCGGTCCGACGATCCAGGGAATTGCCTTGATCGTGTTTCTCGGTTTCACGGCCCTGATCGTCACCGTCTTTGCGTGGATCGCGCGCACCACGGCATCGCCGCGCGAAGCCAACGTCAAGGCGGCCTACCGCTTGCGCCGGGTGCTCTTCATCAGCGCCAGCGCGCTCGCCGGGGTGGTGGTCGGGTTCACCCTGCCGCGTTCCCCTTATGCACTCAACGACGCCGTGGCCGAGCGCGTGGTCTACGTGACGGTGCAGCAGTTCGGTTATGCCTTCACGGCCGAGCCCGTGACCCGGCTCGATGATCTCGCCGAGATCGAGATCATCGACGCGCTCGAGCTGCCGCTCGGCGAGCCGATCGAGTTCCGGGTCACCAGCCTCGATGTGAACCATGGATTCGGCATCTATGACCGCAATGGGCTGCTGATCAGCCAGGTGCAGGCGATGCCCGGCTACGTCAATCGCCTGCGGGTCCGCTTCATCGAGCCGGGCGAGTACAACGTGCTGTGTATGGAGTTCTGCGGTGTCGCCCATCACCTCATGCGCGGTGTCTTCGTGGTCAAGGACCCCCGCGTGGCGTGGCGTTTCCACGCTGACGGCCTGCCACCGGCGGACCGCGTGGGGGCGGGCACAGCCATGCGGAATGCCCGCCGCAATGGTGGTTACTGGTGGCCAGTCATCTGGGAAACGCCACGCTAGCTGGAATGCGAGGGCGAAACATGGGAAAACCGAATCGCACGACTCTGGACTGGATAGCCATAGCGCTGGTGCTCTTCCCGGTGCTGATTGTCGTCGGGGTCCTGCTGCGCGGCGTGCAGGCCCAGGCGCTACCGGCGCTCGAGGGCCTGTTCTACCAGGGCATGACTTTGCACGGGCTGGGCATGGTCGGAGTGTTCTTCGTCGGTTCGATGGCCGCCGCCTCGGGTGTGCTCGCGAACTACACCGCGCCCAGTGTGCTGGTCAGCCGTATCGCCCAGGTGGGGACGATCGTCGGCGTGGCGATGCTGATTGCCGCCATCCTTGGCGGGCGTTTCGGCGCCGGCTGGTATTTCCTCTACCCGCTGCCCTTGCGCGGCAACTGGGCCTCGTGGGCGACGGTTACCTTCCTGCTGGCACTGGCCGTGCTCGGTGTCGCCTGGCTCATTTGGTGTCTCGACCTGTTGCGGGCGATTGCCGGACGCTTCAGCCTCGCCGAGGCGCTCGGCTGGCATTACATCACCGGGCGGCGCAGCGAGCCGCAGGTGCCGCCGGCCGTGCTGATCGCCACGGTGAGCCTGATCGCCTGCATCTCGGCGCTCATCGCGGCGGTCGTCGTGCTCGCGCTGTTCTTCTACGCCCTCTGGGCCGGTGTCGAAGCCGATGCGCTCCTGATGAAGAACCTCACGTTCTTTTTCGGCCACGTGCTGGTGAACATCAGCCTCTACCTGGGCGTCGCCGCCGTCTACGATGTACTGCCGCAATACACCGGGCGGCCCTGGAAGACGAACCGGGTGGTGGCGATCTCCTGGAACGCGGTACTGGTCATCGTGCTGCTCGCCTATGCCCATCATCTCTACATGGATTTCGTGCAGCCACTGACGCTGCATTACATCGGCCAGGTCGCCTCCTATGCGAGCTCGATCCCCGCTGCGGTAGTCACCATCTTCGGTGCCCTGCTGCTCATCTACCATGCGCCGGTGCGCTGGACCATCACGCCGGCGTTCTTCTATATCGGCCTGATGGGTTGGGCGATCGGCGGGGTAGGGGCGTTGATCGACTCGACCATCGCGGTCAACAGTTCGATGCACAACACGCTGTGGGTGCCTGCCCATTTTCATACCTACATGCTCATGGGACTCGGGCCGATGCTG
>JAKLLP010000334.1:2007-3151 GCA_023150055.1 Gammaproteobacteria bacterium
CTACTTCTACCATGCCTGCCAGCAGGGGGCGCCACAACCGGAAAATGCCGGAAAAGCCTGGCTGATCACGGCGTTGTTCCTGATCGGCGGCTACGGCTTTCTGCTGGCCTTTTACTTCGCCGGGGCCGATTCGATTCCGCGGCGGTTCGCCGGTTACCCGCGCGAACTCGGCTCTGGACCGCTCTATGCATTCGCCGGCATGGCCTCGGCGCTGCTGCTGCTGGTCGGGTTCATTCTTTATGCAACGGAAACAGGTCGCCGCTGGCTCCGCGCCGTGGCCTAGCGTCGCGCCTGGCGTCACGGCACGGGTGCGCACCGTCGCACTGGCGCTGCTCGTGGCGCCGGTGATGGCCGCGTTCGCTGCCGCTCCGGCGGAGGATACGCCGGGACTCCCCGCCGACCTCGTCGTCGAGACCATCGACGGCGAGGAACTGCGTCTGGAGGCGCTGTGGCAGGAGCGGCCGCTGCTGGTCACGCTGTATTACACCCGCTGCAGCGGTGTCTGCGTGCCGTACCTGCTGTCACTCGGCCGTATCGCCAACGCAGGCGCGGAGGCCGAACGGCCCTACACCGTGCTGGCATTGAGCTTCGATCCCGCCGATGGCCTCGCCGATGTCCGCGCCCAGGCCGAAGCGCTCGGGCTCGCGGGCAAGCCAGGCTGGCGGTTCGGCGTGGCGGATCCCGAGGGTGTCCGCGCGCTTACCGCGGCGCTCGGGTTTCGATATGGTTTCGACCGGCATCGCAAGCAGTACGACCACGAGGCCATGACCGCCGCCATCATCGATGGGCGAGTGGTGCGCGTCCTGCGCGGCAATCCGGTCAATGCCCGCGCATTCCGCGAATTGCTCTGGGAGCTGCACGGCAACTATGTGCCGACCTACACGCTGCCGTCGGGCGCGGCGCTCGGGCGCTGCCTCGACTACGACCCCATCACGGGCGAGACCCATGTCGGGCGGGGGCTGCTGCTGCTGGTGCTGCCCGCCGTGCTCGCCCTGTCGGTGAGCGGCCTGGTCTTTCGCGGCTGGGGCCGCTTCAACCCAGGCGATCTGCCAGGGCCAGCGTCGCGGCGCTCGGCGTAGCGCTGAATTCCTCGCGCAGGCAGCGCAGGCACCTGGCGTACTCGCTGCGTGCCTCGGCTGTGCGC
>JAKLLP010000335.1 GCA_023150055.1 Gammaproteobacteria bacterium
TGGCCCGGCGCGTCGCCGAAACCCATCCACGGCCGGTAGGTGATCAGGCTCTGGTAGCTCACCTCGGTCGGCACCGCGGCCAGGGCGGCGTCGGCGAGGTCGGCACGGCGCGCGTGATACGTGGTGAATTCGTTGTAGACGAACGGCTGCGGGTCGCCACCGCCGTCGACCCGGATGTCCTCCGTGATCCACACGTGCTCGCCGACCGTCACCGGCGGCAGGAAGCGGTGACGGAGTTCGAGGCCGGCCGCGGCGCCGGCGGGCCGCTCGACCTCGAGGCCGTCGGCGGTCAGCGTGATCCGCGACGGTCCCATGCGCGTACGCGGTACGTCGACCACCCGGCCGGTCACCGGGTTCTTCCAGCGTTCGAGCATGCGCCCGGTATCGGTGTCGGTGAAGAAGGCGACTTCCAGCGTGCGCGCCTCGAATGCGTCTTCGCCCGAGCGCCGGTACTGGCTGAAAGTTGCCCCGAGTATGCCCATCATCGGGACCGCCGTGTGCTCGGGTACGGCATAGCGCATGCCGATGACGTAACCGATCACCAGGCGCTCGTCGGTGGCGCCGCGCATGCGCGCAATCGTGGTGAGCAGCTCGCGCCGGTCGCCGGGATCCGGGTCCGGTGCGGCAAGCGCGTTTCGCGTGGCCGTGCCGACGGCGATGCCGCCGAGGCCCGCCAGTAGCAGTCTGCGATCGATCACGATGTCCTCCTCCCGTTACGCGCGCGATCGCGCACTGTCCGGCCGGGTTTGCTCCCGCCCGCGTCCTTCGCCGACGCGCCGCCATGCTCGCCGAACAGCACCGTCCGCGCACCCTGCGTAATGTGCACCAGTGCGGGGTGGCGGATGCGCCGCTCCATGGACAAAGCGTAGAAACGCGCCTGCATGGTGCCCGCGCGGCCGATCAGCCGCACCTTGCACTGGCGGATGATCTCCTCCTCGATGACCGAGGGCGCGGCGAACACCCCCAGCCCGCTCTGGCCGAAGGTCTTCAACATCGCGCTGTCGTCGAATTCGCCGACCACCGTCGGGGCGACGCCCTGCTGGGCGAACCAGGTCTCGAAGACGCGCCGGGTCGGGCTGCGCTCGGTGGGCAGCAGGATCGGTGCCTGGTGCAGGCTGCGCGGAAATCCCGGCTGCAGCTTCTTCGCGAGTCGCGTGGCGGCAAAGAAGGCGATGTCGCACTCCCCGAGCAGGTGGCTGTAGACGCGAAACCCGGAGCTCGGCGACAGCGCGCTGCTCGACAGGACCAGGTCGAAGCGATGCGTGGCCAGTTCCGCGACCAGCGTGTCGAGGCTGCCGCTGTGGCAGACGACGCGGAAGGGGTTGGCGCCCGTCATCAGCGGGGCGATGACGCGCCAGGCGACGAGGTTCGGCACCTCGTCGGAAACCCCGACGGTGAGCGGCCGCAGCCCCCGCGGCGCGCCTCCCTGCATGACGCGGGCCAGGTCCTGGCCAACGGAAAAGATCTCCTCGGCGTACTCGAACACAGTCAGCCCGAGTTCAGTCGGCACGGCCCGCCGGCCTTGCTTCTCCAGCAGCGGTCCCTGCATCTCTCCCTCGAGCAGCTTGATCTGCCCGCTGATCGTCTGCGGCGTGATGTGCAGCGCCTCGGCTGCGCGCGCAATGCCGCCTTCCCGGACGGTGGCCCAGAAGTAGAGGAGGTGGTTGTAGTTCGGGTGTCGCATTGCCGGCGTTTATTCGATATTCCCGAAGTATATAGAAGAAACAAACGACTTTTCAGGATCGTTGGCAGGCCTAGTCTATGGGCTCAGGAAAGCCAGCTGGCAGAGGAGCAGTCGAATGCGCAAACGAGTACAGGACGAGCGGCCGGCCCGCACGGCGCGGGCGCAGGAGTGGGTCGAGGAAAACGTCGCCGAACAGCAGAAGCGCCACGCGGCCATCATGAAGGAGATGAACGAGGACCTCGCGCCGCAGCGTGCGCGCTGGTACCAGGAGTTCCTCGACATCGTGAGCACGAAGGGGTTCAACGCGAACGGCGATATGCGCGTGGTGATCGGCAAGGCCGATCTCCCGAAAAAGCCGAAGCGCAAGGACCAGGTCGTTTACTGACACGGCGCCTGCCGCGGCAGCGGCGCAACGAACACCCAAAGGAGCACAGCTCATGGCACGGCCACACATCGAGCCCTATGTCGAGCTCGACACCGCGTTCAAGAAGTTCGACATCGGAGGTTTCAAGGGCAGTCACTACAAGGTCCTGTCGCTGGATACCGATACTGGCGCCTGCACGCTGAAGGTCCGCTTCGACGGCGGCTTCCGGCGCAAGCCGGGGCTGTCCTATTCGGACATGGAGATCTTCGTCCTGACGGGCAGGCTGAAGGTCGGCAGGGAGAGCTGGGGCGAGGGCCACTACGCCTTCGTGCCTGCGGGCATGGCGGTCGGCGCCATCGAATCGGCGCAGGGCGCCGAGGCGCTGGTCATGTTCAACGACAGCGAGCCGAGCTTCGCGGAGACCGACCAGCATCACCCGCTGGCGCTCGTGGAGGCGTTCTCTTCCGTCAACAGCTACGGCGACCGGCCATGGGCGCCCGGGAACCTCGTTTCTCCCTCCGTCGCGTCCGGCTGCATGATCAAGGTCCTGCACTACGACGTGCTGACCGAGGCGCTATCCTTTCTCTACTGCATGACCCCGGAGTTCGCGCAGGACAACATTTCCTACCACGACAGCGCGGAGGAGGCCTATCACATCTGGGGCACCTCCTGGATGATGCAGTTCGGTGAACTGCCGACCGGCGGCTACTTCTGGCGCCCGCCGTACATCAACCACGGCTCTTTCCGCTGCAAGTACGGCACGATTGCGTTCGGCCGGACGGATTCGGTGCTGTTCAATTACTTTCACTACAACCCGTGGAGTAATCCGGACGAGAACAAGCACCGGGCTGCGGCGGCCCTCTACCGCAAGCGTCCGCTGCTGTACCAATGGGTCGCATCCGATGGGCACAACCACCCGCATGGCCCGCCGGATTTCCAGTACCCCGAATACCGGGATGACGTGCAGGTCCGCTTGCTCCACGGCGAGCCGGTCGGCGGTCACGTCGGTGGGAAGAAGCGCCGGTAGCAGGCGCCGGGGCAGGCTCTCGCCTCCGGGCGGCCCGTCAGGCCTCGACACCCATGACCGCCCTT
>JAKLLP010000336.1 GCA_023150055.1 Gammaproteobacteria bacterium
GGCGATCCCGACCTCGCACGCTGGCTGCTGACGGAATTCGTGCGCAAAGAGCCGGAAATCGATCCCGCACGGCTCGGCGATCGGCTGGTGGAGGCGCTGCGACGCTATGCCATCCTGATCGATGAGCCGCCCGATGACCCAGCCTGGTATCCGGATCCGTCGGCGCCTGTCGACCTGGCGGCCGAGCTCGCGGCGATGGCGCGCGTAATCAGGCAAAGTGCCGATGAGCCGATCCCTGCGGAGGTGCGCACGGTCCTTGGCCGCCACACGCCTGCATTGCCACCTGCTGTCAGCATTGCCTGGGGGCAGGACGCGGCCACGGGGATGGTCTACCCCGTCTGCTGGGACGAGCAGGCGAAGCACCCCGACCCTGCGGAGATTGCGGGACGGGACGCGGCGCGCAGGGCCGCGAAGTGGTCGGAGCAACTCGAGATGGCCCGCGAATCGATCCGCAGCCGCCGCTACGCGATCATCCGTGACATTGTGCCGCCGGCACAACGGGCAAGCCTGCGTCGTTACGTGCGCCAGCTGAAGGAACGCGGCTATTTCCCCGAACTGAACGACGGCCAGGTCGTGCTGCGAGCCTCGATCCACAACGAGCCGACTATCGCCTCGCTGCACAACGGGCTGGCCGGCATCGTCAACAGCATTGGCGTGGAACCGGTAATTCCTTCGTATTGCTTCCTTGGCTGTTACGAGGCGGGCGCGGTTCTCGAACGTCACCTCGATCGACCGCAATGCGCTTACAACGTCTGCCTGGTCATGGACATGCAGTATCTCGACCGCGATGACGAACCGGAACCCTGGCCGATCTACCTGGAGCTCGACGGCAAGCCGGAGGCGGCGCTGCTCGGGGTCGGTGACGGGATATTTTTCGCGGGCAAGGATATTTTTCACTGGCGCGATGCCCAGCCCGCAGGCCGGCGCACGGTGGTCTGCTTCAATCACTTCGTACCACCGGACTTCACGGGATCGCTGGACTGACATGCAAGACCTGGACTTCAACGAGTACCTGACGACTGTCGGGCAGTTTCCCAACACCTTCTCGCCGGAAGAATGCCGCCGATTGATCGAGTTGCCGCTGCCCGCCGCCGAGGCATTGGTCGAGGTCCGCAACCAGGGAGACCCCCTGAGCACCGAGGTCAACCAGCTCGTCTACGGCTCACGCAGGACGCGCATCAAGCCGATCCCGCCGGATCCGGCCAACGAGTGGGTCTTCCGACGCCTCGGTGAGCTCGGCAGGCGCGTGAATGAGCAGGCGTTTCATTTCCGCATCAGCGATACCATGAGCGTCGACGTCCTCGAGTACGGTCTCGACGGCTTCTTCGACTGGCACGTCGATATCGGCCCCAAGATCTTTTCCACCCGCAAGCTGACGCTCGTCACCTCGCTCACGGGGCCAGACGACTACCAAGGCGGCGACCTGCTGTTTGCCGATGGGGGCGGGCCGATCCGGCTGAAACAGGGCACGACGGCGATATTTCCGTCCTACCTCCTGCACAAGGTGGAACCGGTTACCCAGGGGACCCGTTACACGCTGGTCGCCTGGATCCACGGTCCGAGCTTCAACTGACCGGCAACCGCCGGACCCCGGCAGGCGGGAGTGGTTATCGCACCCCGATCGGTACGGGGCGCGTCATGATGCGTCGATTCCGGGTAGCGAGGCCAACACCGCGTCTACCGTGATGTCGCGCAGGCAGCGCAGATGTCCGAGCGGACACTCCCTGCGGAAACACGGACTGCAGTCGAGCGCGAGGTAGTGAATGCTGCGCCGGCCGGTCAGCGGCGGGGTGAAGGCCGGAGAGCTCGACCCGTAGATCGCCACCACGTGCGCACCGGCAGCCGCAGCGACGTGCATGAGGCCGGAGTCGTTGGTGACCACCGCGCGTACGGCGGCGACGAGGTCGACGACATCGCCGAGCCCCGTCTGGCCACAGAGATTATGCGCCGCGCCCCGGGTCTCCCGCCGTATCAGGTCACCCAGCGGACGCTCGCCTGCCGAGCCGAGCACCCAGACTTCCTCGCCCCGCTCCACCAGGCGTCGGGCGAGCTCCGCGAAATATCCGATCGGCCACTGTTTCGCGGGCCCATAAGCGGCACCGGGCATGAGCGCCACCGCGGCAGACCGGCCGAGCCCGAAGCGGGCAAGCAGCGCGCGGCGGTTGGTCTCGTCGACCCGCAGGGCCGGCGCCGGCGGATCCGGCAGCGGTGTGCCTGGCGGCAGACCGAGCGCCATGAAGCGCTTGACCGTCTGGTCGAGCGCCTCTCGGTCGAGTGGGCGCGGATCGGTCAGCAACCAGCCGCGCGCCTCGGCACGAAAACCCGTGCGCACCGGGATCCGCGCGAGATAGGGGAGCAGCGCGCTCTTGAACGACCGCGGCAGCACGATGGCGCGGGTGTACTGCTCCGGTCTGAGCTGCCGCGCCAGGCGGTAACGCTCTGCGAGCGCCAGCTCGCCGTGGGCCGCCCCCAGCATCACGCCACGACGGACCTCCGCCATCCGCGCGGTGAGTGGCAGCGACCAGGCGGGTCCGACGACATCGATGATCGCCGCGGGGGCGCGCTCGCGCAGCAGGTGCAACAGCGCCTGCGCCATGACCATGTCGCCGACCCAGGCCGGACCGACAACGAGGATTTTTTCGCTGGCCGCCATCGGCACCCGCGGCTGAAGCCGCCCCATCGGGGCCGCGGATCAGCGCTCCCGCGCTTTCAGCGTATCCAGGTACGAGCGCACGCCTTCCTCCAGCTCTATGAAACTGTCGCGATAACCGGCCGCCCGCAGCGTGCCGAGGTCGGCCTGCGTGAAGCTCTGGTAGCTTTCCTGCAGCCCGGCGGGGAACGGGATGTAACGGACCGTGCCACGCCCATGCCAGCCGATCACCGCACGCGCCACTTCATTGAAACTGCGCGCAGTTCCCGTCCCGAGGTTGAAGATCCCGCGAACATTGCCGCGTTCGAGGAACCACAGGTTGGCGCTGGCCACGTCATCGACGTGAATGAAATCCCGCAGTTGCTCGCCGGGGCCAAAGCCGTGGCTGCCCTCGAACAACCGCACCTCGTCGCCGTCCAGCAACTGGTTGTGCAGGTGCCAGATGACACTGGCCATCGGGCCCTTGTGCGCTTCCCCGGGCCCGAA
>JAKLLP010000337.1 GCA_023150055.1 Gammaproteobacteria bacterium
CGACTGCCGCGCAGCTCGCCGAGAGCATCAACAAGCTGCTCGGCGCAGAAACCGCGCTGCCGGTCGATCCGACCTCGATCCGGGTCGCGGCCCCGGTCGCCGCCAGCGACCGTATCGCCTTTCTCTCCACGATCGAGAACATCGAAGTCACGCCGGGCATGGCTCCCGCCCGGGTGATCATCAACTCGCGCACCGGCACCGTGGTGATCAACTCGCAGGTGCGCGTGACCCCCGCGGCCGTCTCGCACGGCTCGCTGGTCGTGAGCATCACGGAGGACTTCGACGTCAGCCAGCCGCAGCCTTTCGCCAAAAGAGGTTCGACGGTCGTAACGCCGCAGACCAACATCGAGATAGCCCAGGACGGCAGGCGCATGTTCCTGTTCCAGCCAGGCGTCGAGCTGAACGACATCGTCCGGGCGGTCAACGAGGTCGGCGCGGCCCCGGGCGACCTGGTGGCGATCCTGGAGGCCCTGCGGGAGGCCGGTGCCCTGCGGGCGGAACTGCTGGTGATCTGAGGAGCCGCCCTCCATGGCCGCGATCCACAACCAGGCCCCACAGACGACCATGGACTTCGCCGCGCTGGCGGAGCTGCGTTCCCGTGCCGGCACCGACTCGCAGGCTGTCACTGCCGAGGCTGCGCGCCAGTTCGAGGCCTTGTTCGTGCAAATGATGCTGCAGAGCATGCGTTCGGCGGGCGACGTGTTCGGCGACGGCAGCGACAAGACTTATCGCGACATGTTCGACCGCCAGGTTGCGCTCGAACTCAGCCGCGGCAAAGGGCTCGGCATCGCCGAGCTGCTGACGCGCCAGCTCGCGCCACCGGGAGAGCACGATGCGGCGGATCCGCTGCGCGCCTTCACCGCGACCGATTTTGTCGCCGCGCGCGAGGCCGCACTGCCCGCCGCCGCTGCCGCGAGGATCGAACCTCAGGATCCCGACGTTGCCGGGCTGCGGGCCGCGACTCCCGTGCCGCAATTCGACCTCACGGCGATCGGTGCCCCCTGGCCCGCCGCCGACGCCACGGCCCGGCAGAACTGGCGGCCCGGCAGCCAGGAAGAGTTCGTCCGCGACGTCTGGCCGCTCGCCGAGCGCGCCGGCGCCGAGCTCGGGGTGGATCCGCGCGCCATCGTCGCCCAGGCAGCGCTCGAAACCGGCTGGGGCCGCAACGTCGCCCGCGACAGCAGCGGCATGAGCGGCAACAACCCCTTCAACATCAAGGCGGACACACGCTGGGACGGACAGCGCGTGAGCGTGCGCACGATCGAATTCGAGCAGGGCCTGCCGAGGCCGCAGGTGGCGGCATTCCGGGCCTACCCGAACCTGCAGTCCGCATTCGAGGATTATGTGCAGTTCATGAAGAGCAACCCGCGCTATACGAACGCTCTCGCCAACGGTGCGCGGGCCGAGCAGTACGCAGACTCGCTGCAGTCGTCGGGCTACGCCACCGACCCTGGTTACGCGGGCAAGTTACGTTCAATCCTGGCGAGTCCGCGCTTCAACGAACTGCTCGCCGGGCTCAAGAATTCCCTGCGAATGCCGACCCTGTGACGTGACGACTTCAGCAATGCAGAAAATCACTGAATCAAGCGGAGTCACGTCATGTCGATGATCAGCTCAGGTCTCAGCGGACTCGCCGCAGCCCAGCGCGGCCTGGAGACCACCAGCAACAACGTGGCCAATGCCGGCACGGACGGCTATGTTCGGCGCCGTATCGTGCAGGCCGAGGCCATCACCGCCAATACCGGCCTGAGGTCCGATATCGGCTCGGGCGTGCGGGTCACGGGCGTGGAGCGGCTCTACGACCAGTTCCTCGCCGAGACCCTGCGCGGTTCGGTCAGCACCGAGCAGCGCGCGCAGACGCTCACCGAGATGACCGGGCGGCTCGACAGCCTCCTCGGCAGCCCGGAACTCGGCATCGGCAGGAGCATCCAGTCCTTCTACGACCAGGTCGACGTGCTGAGCCGCGATACGACGTCCATCGCCGGGCGACAGCAGCTGCTGATGCAGGGCGAATCTCTGAGTCAGCGCTTCCAGCAGCTCAGCGCTCAGCTCGACCTGCTGAACAATGAAGTCGACCGGCGAATGGGCGATTCAGCGAGTCGCATCAACACCATCGCCGCGTCGCTTGCGCGCATCAACGAAACACTCGGCCGGGGCACCGCCAGCTCCAACGATCTCCTCGATCAGCGCGACGCACTGCTCTCGCAACTCTCCGAGCAGGTCGATGCCACGGTCATCAGGAACGAGGACGGCACGGTATCCGTCACGATCGGCAATGGTCAGGCATTGGTGCTCGGCACCCAGAGCGGCGAGCTGTCGCTCGGGCCCGACCCCTTCGACCCTACCAGCCCGCAGCTCAGCATCAGCTTCGGCTCGACCTCGCTCGCCGTGTCCCGGCAGATCGCCGGCGGCGCGCTCGGCGGCCTGCTCGCCTTCAAGAGCGGCGCACTGGGCACGGCCCAGCGCGATCTCGACTACCTCGCCGCTGGCGTCACTAATGCCTTCAACCAGCAGCACCGGCTCGGCGCCGACGGCAACGGGGTGCTCGGCGGCGACTTCTTCACGGCCAGCACGCCCGAGGTCGCCCCCGCCGCGAACAACGCCGGATCGGCCTCCATGAGCGCGGCGGTTGCCGACGCTACCGCACTGCGCGCACGCGACTACGAACTGCGCTACGACGGCAGCGCCTGGCAGCTCTTCGACGCCACCTCCCAGGCGCCGCTCGGCCTGACGGGTACGGGCACGGCCGGCGACCCGTTTGTCTTCGATGGCCTCGCGGTCACCGTCAGCGCCGGCGCCGCCGCCAACGACCGCTTCCGGATCCGCCCCGTCGCCGAGGCGGCCCGCGATATTTCCGTCGCGCTTGCCGACCCTGCAGCCATCGCCGCCGCGGCACCGGTGCGCGTCGGCCGGGCGCTCGGCAACCTTTCCGCCGCCACGATCGGCTTTGCCGGCGTGGCCAACATCGCCGCTCCGTCGCTGCAGCAGCCGGTCGAGATACGCTTCGAGTCCGCCAACACCTTTCGCATCTACGACAGCGGCAACAACGACCTGAGCGGTCCGCTCGCTTACACGAGCGGCGCGGACATCAACTTCAGTGGCTGGATCGCGCGCATCACCG
>JAKLLP010000338.1 GCA_023150055.1 Gammaproteobacteria bacterium
TACTCGCTTTGGGCGGAGACTCCCGCCTCCGGGCGGTCCGCACATCACAGACCGCCAACGTATTGGCCGAAAACCACACTAGTTCGCCCGCGTCACGCGCAGGACTTCCTCCAGCGTAGTCACGCCCGTAAGGACCTTCTTCAGGCCGTCCTCGCGAATGCTGGGACTTCGCGTGCGGGCGTGCCGCTCCAGTTCGTGCTCGCCGGAGCCGTCATGGATCATGGTGCGCAGTTCATCGTCGATAGTCACCAGCTCGTAGATCCCTGTCCGGCCCTTGTAGCCGGTGGTGCCGATCGCATCGGCGCGGGGCCGATACAACGTCGGCGGCCTTGCCGGGTCCATGCCGAGCAGACGGCACTCGTACTCGGAGGCTGCGTAACCCTCGCGCATGTCCGGATCGAGTACACGGACCAGGCGCTGGGCCAGCACGCCGACCAGGCTCGATGACAGCAGAAAAGGCTCTATTCCCATGTCGCGCAGGCGTGTCACGGCACCGACGGCAGTGTTGGTGTGCAACGTCGAGAGCACCAGGTGGCCGGTGAGGCTCGCCTGCACGCCGATCTCGGCCGTCTCCAGGTCGCGGATTTCACCGACCATGACGACGTCGGGGTCCTGGCGCAGGATCGCGCGAAGACCGCGCGCAAAGGTCATCTCGACCTTGGTGTTGACCTGGGACTGACCTATCCCGTCGATGTAGTACTCGATAGGATCCTCGACAGTCATGATATTGCGCGTGTTGTCGTTGATGCGCTCGAGTGCCGCGTAGAGCGTGGTGGTCTTGCCCGAGCCGGTGGGGCCGGTGACGAGGATGATCCCATGTGGCTTGTGAATCAGTTCGTCGATAGCGTCCTGGGTGTGCCGGTCCATGCCAAGTTGGTTGAGATCGATGCGCCCGGCATGCTTGTCGAGCAGTCGCAGCACTACGCGCTCCCCGTGACCGGAGGGCATGGTGGAGACGCGCACATCGACGGCGCGTCCCGCGACCCGCAGCGAAATACGTCCATCCTGCGGCAGGCGCTTCTCGGCGATATCCAGCTTGGACATGACCTTGATGCGGGACACTACAAGGGGGGCGACAGCACGGCGCGACTGCAGGACTTCGCGAAGTATGCCATCGACGCGAAAGCGGATCACCAGCCGATTTTCGTACGGCTCGATGTGAATATCCGAAGCGTTTTCCTTGACCGCGGAGGTCAGCACGGCGTTGATGAGCCTGATGATGGGCGCATCGTCGTCGCTCTCGAGCAGGTCAGATGGTTCCGGCAGTTGCTGCGCGACCAGGAAGAGGTCGGTGTCGCTGCCGAGGCCATCGACCATCTGCATGGTGGAGTTCGACTCGCGCTCGTAGGTTTCCTGCAGCCGCGAATCGAAGGTCTCCACCGGAACGACCACGATCTGCAGCGGCATGCCCACGAATCGACGCACCTCGCTCAGAGCGAGCGGTGTGGTGTCCGGTCGCGCCAGAACCTGCGCCTGTCCCGCGGCGAAGCGGTCAATCAGCACACGGTGGCGCTTGGCGAAGGCAAACGGCAGGAGGCGCTGGCCGCTGGGGTCGGAAAGCTCCCCTGTCACGGTACTGCCAACATCGGTCGGCAATACCGACAGGTCGCCGATGCTGACCTCAGCGAGGGCCGGCTGTATTGATTCGGACATCGGTATCCCCAGGGGTGCCGCCCCCTGCATTACTGTCGATGCGCAGTTGGCGCAGGTCGATGGCGGGCGTCGAGGCCGGTTCGATTTCGGGCAGCAGCGGCCGGGTCTCGCCCGGCATCAACGGCACGTCGTCGACGTCCTTTGCCAGTTGCTGCGTACGCAGGTAGTTGTACTTGGCGTTGGTCTCGAACGCCGCCTGGGAGTCATTGCGCAGGATGGTCGGCTTGATGAACACCATCAGGTTGGTCTTCTTCTTGTTGGTGCTGTCGACGCGAAACAGCTGGCCTATCAGCGGAAGGCTGCCGAGCAGGGGAATACGCTGCTGGGTTTCCCGCAGGTCGTCCTGGATCAGTCCGCCCAGCACCAGCGTGCCGCCATCCTCGACGATGACGGAGGTCGAGATCGTGCGGTTGCTCGTGATCAGGTCCGATGCGCCGAGAACATTGGCCTGCAGCGCGGAGAGTTCCTGCTCGAGCTTGAGCAGGACGGCGTCGCCCTCGTTGATCTGCGGGGTCAGCTTCAATGTCAGGCCGACCTGTTCGCGCTGGATGGTCTGGAATGGGTTGACACCCGTGACGCCGCCGCTGGTGCCGGTATCCGTGAACTGACCCGTCACGAACGGGACTTCCTGGCCGACCTTGATCTCGGCCTCCTCGTTGTCCATGGTCACCAGCACCGGTGTGCCGATGATGTTGGTGTCGGCATCCGAGGCGAGCGCGTTGAGCAGGGCCACGAAGCTGGTGCCGGAATCCGACAGCCGGCCGACGCCGAGGTTGAGGCCCTTGCCGATGGTGGCCGCGATCGCGACCGGGTCACCGCTGTCGATGGCCCCGGCGGCACCGAGGATTCCACCGCCGCCGGTGTTGGGGAGGTCGAAGCGAGTGACGCCCACTGCGTTGTCGAAATCGCCGTCTGCGACCGCCCAGTTGACGCCGAGTTCGGAGGCCTTGTCCGATGAGACCTCGACGATCAGCGTCTCCACCATGACCTGCATGCGCCGGATGTCGAGCTTGTCGATTACCGCCATCATCCCTTTCATGATCTTGGATGGCGCGGTGATGATGAGGGCGTTGGTGGCCTCATCGGCCCAGATGACGATGTCGCCTTTCTCCGTCGGTGGCGCGGCGTTCTGGCCGGCGGCGGGACTGGCCGCCTGCTTCTGGTACTGGCTCTGCAGCTTGGTGGCGAGTTCCTTGGCGTCCGCGTAACGCAGGTAGCGCACGCGGGTGTCACCGCCCTCCTGGAGCGGCGTGTCGAGGTGGGCCACCAGCGTACGCAGGCGCAGCCGGTCGTTGCGGTTGCCGCTGACGAGGATGCTGTTCGTGCGCTCGTCGGCGACCAGTGTCGAGGTGGTCGCGGCTCCGCCTTCCGCCTTGGCGCCCTGGCCGAGCGTGTTCACCACGCGAACCACCTCTGCCGAGGAGGCGTTCTCCAGGCGGATCACCTCGATGTCGGCCGTGCTCT
>JAKLLP010000339.1 GCA_023150055.1 Gammaproteobacteria bacterium
ACCGGAATCCAAACCCGAGCGCAGCCGATGACTCCACTTCGAACCGCAACGCCGCATCATTGAGGCTCAGCTTGTCGAGCGCTACGCGCAGCGCCTCAAAATCGTCAGAGCGGACAGGAAACAGGCCGGCGAATACCCGCGGCTGGATCTGCCGAAACCCCGGCAATGCGTTCTCGGACGGCTTTGCTTCCAGCGTGATCGTGTCACCGACCGGCGCCCCGTGCACCTCCCTTATGCCGGCAATGACATAGCCCACCTCTCCGGCCCGCAACGCATCCCGGGATGTGGCCTTGGGCCTGAAGGTTCCGACATCGGTAACCAGGTGCGTACGCCCCGTCGACCATATCCGGATCTTGCTACCCTTCGGGAGCGTACCATTGACCATCCGCACCAGCGAAACCACACCGACGTAGTTGTCGAACCAGGAGTCGATGATCAATGCCTGGAGTGGGGCCGAGCGGTCACCCGTCGGCGAGGGAATCCGCAGGATCAACGCTTCCAGCAGTTCACGCACGCCAGCACCCGTCTTGGCGCTTACCAGGGCGCAGTCTGTCGTGTCGATCCCGATGATTTCTTCGATCTCGCGCTTTACTCGCGGGGGATCGGCATTCGGCAGATCGATCTTGTTGATGACCGGGAGCACCTCCAGTCCGGCCTCGATGGCGGCGTAGCAGTTCGCAACGCTTTGTGCCTCGACCCCCTGGGCAGCGTCGACCAGCAGCAGCGCGCCTTCACAGGCCGCCAGTGAGCGCGAAACCTCGTAGGAGAAATCGACATGCCCGGGAGTGTCGATCAGGTTGAGCTGATACTGCGTGCCACCGGCAGACTGGTATACCAGCGAGACCGTCTGCGCCTTGATGGTGATTCCGCGCTCGCGCTCGAGGTCCATGGAATCGAGGACCTGCTCCGCCATCTCCCGCGCTTCCAGCCCGCCACAGAGCTCGATCAGCCGATCAGCCAACGTGCTCTTGCCGTGGTCGATATGGGCAATGATGGCGAAGTTACGGATGTGGCTGAGGCTTTCGCTCATGTCCCTGACGGATCGTCGTAAAAAACGCGCGATTATACCCGGATCAGGCGCCGCTCCGGGCCGCCTCGAGCCACGCACGGATTCGACCCTCGTCGGGCGGCCAGGCGCAAAGCTCCTCGCCCTCGGCGCAGACCACCGGGACGCGCAGGCCATATTGCTCCCGCCAGTCATCCCGGCTATCGACGTCGAGTACCCGCAGGCGAACACCGGCGGCGTCGCACCATGGCACCAGCTGCTCGATGAGGTAATCGCAGAGATGACAGCCGTTGCGGCTGAATACCGTCAGCTCACGCATCAGCGCAATGGATCCTGCCCCGCCCATCCGCCGGCCGGCGCACCCCTGGTCAAGGGCCGGGCGGACAGGGCGAAGAGCTCCACCGTCCGTGGTGGCACGTCGCCGACAGCCGTCACCATGTATCCGTCGTGCACGGTGGTATACGCATTGGCCGCACCGATCTGCGACAGACCTTCCACCTGTTCGGCAGCGGCTACGGCAGGCTCGATGAACAGCGACACCGTGGCGAGACCGTCGGAGTACACCAGGTGCCTCAGCCCGCGCTCGGCATCGGCCATCATCCGGGACTGGCGCAAGGCCAGGGAGAACCCCGCCGGCACCTCGGTCGCTGCCCAGTCCGCGCCCGTCTCCAGCGAGCCCTCCATGGGCTCGGAATGACGCACGGCGTAGCCCTTGACAGGCGTCGACGGCCTGACAGCCTCCTCGGCGATACTTGCTGGCAGGCTGATCTCGCTGAAAAGAATCTGCTCCAGCAGTCCCCCGGCCTCATCGAGCAACTGAGCCTTAAGCGGCATGGCAGTTGGCTGATCGACCCATATTCGATAGCCATAACGAAACGAGTCGGCCGGGCGGATCGCTATGATCCGCGCCTCGCGACCGGCAATACGGCCGGTGCCGGCGAAAGCAATGTGGTAGTGGGCACTACGGATACCGTCGCCAGCGGGCAAACGGCCGAGTAGCGGGCTGTGACTGCGATCCAGCTCGCTGCGCCGTTCCACGACGACGACCTGCTGATCCGGGAAGATACAGGTCACCTCGTCATCGTTCCGAACGATCTCCCTGCCTGCGTCATCAGACCTGATCCGCTCGCTGACGCGTCCGCCTTCCACCCGGTGCACAATGTGCAGCAGGCTGGTTTCCGCGCCATTCATGTGCACCAGCGTACCGGTGTAATTGAGTTGCTCCACGGCTCTGCCCATGCGCTCCAGCAGGACACGCGGATCCCCCTCGCCCCGGCCTGTCACAGGTACCAGGGCGATGACTGCGGTCAGGAAAAACGTCGCGCGCAACTGCCGACAGGGCACGCTAACGGACATCAGCGGGTTCCCGGACCTGACGCCATGCGGCCCGTTCGGCCCGGGCAGTGACCAGGTGGGAATCGAAGGTATTGCGGGATATCTGGTTGGCGTACTCGCCATGTGCGATGAGATAGCCAGTCAGGCGTTGCGCAGACTGCGGGTCGAGGCGATGGCTGAGTACGGTATTGACCGGCCTGATGCCGTCATCCGGGTCCGCCATTGCAACCGACGGCGGTGCCTCGTTACGCGCCGGCCCGAGATCCATCCAGGCGGCAGTCCGGGATGCCAGTAAAGCCACGACAACCAGCCCCGCAGCCAGTCCGGTCGCCAACCAGCCACTCCGCCGTCGACGGCCGCCCGGATGCGGTGAGTCCGCAGCCGGCGCGGGCTCGGCAAGCAGCGCGCTGCGGACGCTCTCTGCAACGGGCAGAGCATGCAGGCGTCCCGTGCCGGTTCTCAGGCATTCGCCGATCATGGCATAGCGCCCCAGGGTCGCGCGCCGGTCCGGGTCCCGGTCCATGCGCGCCAGCATCAGCTCCAGTTCCTCTGCGCGCAGCTCGCCGTCGAGGAATGCCGAAAATTGCTCGTCGAGTATGCCGCTCATTGCCCTTTCATGCCTCTCCAACCGGTGGGCCGTCCACCATCTCACGTATGCTTTGGTCGATCGCCTCCCTGGCCCGGAAGATACGAGACCTTACGGTGCCAACCGGGCAGTCCATGGCGCTGGCGATGTCTTCGTAGCTCAAGCCGTCGACCTCGC
>JAKLLP010000033.1:0-11648 GCA_023150055.1 Gammaproteobacteria bacterium
CGGCGGTACTGCTGGACGAGTGCCGCGGGATCCCCGAATCGCGCCATCACCCCGGCCTCGGCGGCGACCGCTGGGCGTCCCGTGAGCTTGACCAGCACCCGTCCGAGCGCCTCGCTGAACGCGGCCGCAGTGGCCTCCGCCGAGTCGTCGGCAACGAGCACCGTCGCCGAGTAGAGATCCTCCACCACGGCGGCCGTGGCCACGGCCGAGGCGAGCGCGGCCGCCGCGACCAGCGCCATCGTGCCCGCCCTCATCCGCTTCCAGAGAATCATGCGCCCACCCTCATCGCGCTCTATTATAGTCAGCCCTCGCGCCGGCCCGCCCGGTCCGGGCATATTCATTACCCAGAACTCGGCAGGATCGGCATGAGCCCGGACAGACCCCTCACTTACAAGGACGCCGGTGTCGATATCGATGCGGGCGACGCGCTGGTCGAGCGCATCAAGCCGCTGGCGCGCCGCACGGCCCGGCCGGGCCTGCTCGGCGGCATCGGCGGCTTTGGCGGGTTGTTCGAGATCGACCTTGCCCGCTATCCGCGGCCCGTGCTGGTGGCGGGAACCGATGGCGTGGGGACCAAGCTGCGGCTCGCCCTGGACCTCGACAAGCTCGACACCGTGGGCATCGACCTGGTCGCCATGTGCGTCAACGACGTCGTCGTCCAGGGCGCGGAGCCCCTGTTCTTCCTCGACTACTACGCCACCGGGAAACTCTCGGTCGAGCAAGCCGAGACCGTCGTGCGTGGCATCGCCGCTGGCTGTGAACTCGCCGGCTGCGCGCTCCTGGGCGGCGAGACGGCGGAGATGCCCGGCATGTACGCGCCGGGGGATATCGATCTCGCCGGCTTTGCCGTCGGCATCGTCAACCGCGACCGGATCATCGACGGCGCCACGGTCGCACCGGGCGACGTGCTCCTCGGCCTCGCCGCCTCCGGCCCGCACTCCAACGGCTATTCGCTTATCCGCCGCATCCTCGAGCGCCAGCCGGATGCCGCGGGGAAGCCCTGGGACGGGCTGACGCTCGGCGAGCGCCTGCTCACCCCCACCCGCATCTACGTCAAGCCACTGCTCGCGCTGTTCGGCCAGTGCGAGGTGCGCGCACTGGCGCATATCACCGGCGGCGGCCTGCCCGGCAATGTCGAGCGCGTGCTTCCCGCTGATGCCGACGCCTGCATCGACCCGGCAAGCTGGCAGCGGCCGGAAGTCTTCGCCTGGCTGCAGACCACCGGCCAGGTCGCCGATGCCGAGATGTATCGCACCTTCAACTGCGGCATCGGCATGGTGGTGGTGGTCGCGCGCAACGACGCCGAGCGCGCCCTGCAGGCGCTGCGCGCGGCCGGCGAAACCGTGCAGAAGATCGGCGAGATCCGCCCCGGCACCGGCCGGGTCCGTATCGGCACATGAGCGCGGCGGGCGCCACACGCCTGCGCGTCGCGGTCCTCGTCTCCGGCAACGGCTCGAACCTGCAGGCCCTCCTCGACCAGCGCGACGCCGCTGCGCCGGGCTACGACATCGTCGGCGTCGTGAGCGACCGCCCGGGCGTCTTCGCACTCGAACGCGCCACCCGCGCCGGCATACCGGCCATCACCGTCGACTACCGGGCCTGCGGCGGACGTGAAGCGTTCGCACGCCGACTCGGTGAGGAACTCGACGCCCTGCAACCCGCACTCGTCGTGCTGGCAGGGTTCATGCGCATACTCCCGGCTGAACTCGTCAACCGCTACCGCGGATATACGGGTCTCGATACCTACCGGCGCGCGCTCGAAGCGGGCGACCCCTGGCACGGCACCACGGTGCACTTCGTCACGCCCGACCTCGATGCCGGCCCCGCCATCCTGCAGTACCGGCTCGCGGTCACCCGAGGGGATACCGAGGAGACCCTGCGCGAGCGCGTGCAACGGGGCGAGCACCGGATCTACCCGCAGGTCGTGCACTGGATCGCCGCCGGGCGGGTCGGCATGGAAGGCGGTGGGGTGCTGCTGGACGGCCGCGCACTCGCGCGGCCGGTGATAGTCGACGAAGATCAGTTGACCTGATCTCCTCCCGCGACCGGCAGACGAACAGGCGGCCCAGGCGCGGTGAGCCCTCGAAGAATTCCAGAGCCCGCTCAGGGCGACCCCTGCCGCCGGCAGAGGCCGCGCGGCAGCACAGCACCCGCGCCGCTGCCCTCCCGGAGCGCCCCAGCCGCCTGGCACAGCCCGCCGCCGATTTCACATTATCGGTCTCACGGGGCTTCTCCTCGTCGATTTTCAAAGTATCCTGATTGCCTGCGACACGCAGCGCCCCCCGGTAGGGGCCGCGCCACGACATGACCACCGACGCCAACCGGATCATCATGGATTTGCAGGTAACAGCACCCGAAGATTTTGCCCGCAGGGCGCAAGGCCTCCTCGAACGCGGCCAGGCGGAAGACGCCCATCGGCTGTGCTGCGAGGCGCTCGACCAGTTCCCGGACGAACTCGACCTGCTGATGCTCCGGGCGCACATCGAAGCCTCGCAGGGGAAGTTCATCGGTGCGCTGGCCACGCTCGACCAGTTCCTGCAGAGAAAGCCCGGCGATCCGCTCGCGCTCAGCAACCGGAACAAAGTGGAGGCACTTCAGCGCAGCAGCCGCGAGCACCCCTACACCGTCCGTTATCTTCAGCATCGCTCGGTTCACATGGACTACCCGCGCACCGTGTCGATCGAAACGACCGGGCGATGCAATGCCACGTGCAACTTCTGTCCCGCGCCGGAACTCGAGCGCAAGCACCTCGCCATGCCGGAGGCACTGTTCCGCAAGATCATCGAGGACCTCAAGGCAATACCCGAGCACGTGCCGCTCAACATCAACACCAACGTGGTCAATGAGCCGTTCATGGACAAGAGGATGTTCGCGCGGCTGCAGTACATCAACGAGCAACTCCCACGCGCGCGCATCCAGATCTACTCCAATTTCAACGTGCTGCCGCGAAACTACATGGCGAGCTTCCGCAAGCTGCGGAACTTCATGAGCCTGAACGTCTCGTTCAACGCGGCCAACAAGCACGACTACGAATCGGTCATGCACATCGACTTCGACCGCACCGTCGAGCATCTGCGGACCTTCATGACCGGGAACCGGAGCGACCGTTTTCTGCGGCCCCCGGTGATCCTTTCGCGGGTGGCCGACAACACGAATGCGGACAAGGCCTATATCGAGGACTGCCGCAAGTTGTTTGCCGAATTCGAAGAAGGTGTCGACTATTTGCCGAAGATCAAGCCACGCATCACATGGCTCGGCGACACGCACATCAAGCAGGGACAAATACCCTACTTTCTGCCCTGCGATGCCTGGCTCGACATGAACATCATGTGCACGGGGGTCGTGCCGCTATGCTGCATAGACGCCCATGGCGACCACGCCGTGGGGGACGTCAGCAAGCACTCCGTGCTGGATGTCTACAACTCACCCGGTTTTCGCAAGCTCCGCGAAAAACACCTGCAGCGCGAGGGCCTCAACCCCTGCGGCGGCTGCTCGCCCTATGCCGAGGTGCGGGAAGACCCGAACCATTTCGCTTTTCGGACCGTAAACGACTGATATGCCGCGGGGTGGCCGACGCTGCACCAGCCCGCTTTTGTCACGCGAATCCGCCGGACAGGCTTCATTCATTGCGCTGCGCTCAGCCGAATGGCCGCTGCGGACCAGCAGTTGCGCTTTTCCGGGTAACCGCCTCGCGGCCAGGATCGCGACCCCGAGCTACGGCTGAAAGTTGCCATGCCCGTTTTCGTAAAAGGCGGAACTTCGATTCTTTTCGTGCACATCCCGAAGACAGGAGGCCGAACAATTGAATCCAAGTTCCAGGACTCCGGTTATCAATTGTCCTACATCGATATGGAGGCGGAGGGCCTGAACCGTCTGCGGTGGTGCTCGCCGCAGCATATGGACTCAAGCCAGTACATCCGAATCCTTGACCTGTCGAAGTTCGCTTTCATGTTTGCCGTCGTCAGGGAGCCTGTAAGTCGACTGAAATCCGAACTGGGCATGCACTTGCAGCAGAACTTCCGCAACAGCGTCGAGCAGAACGATCAGTGGGTCATGGACGCGCTGGCCGGCTACCAGGCCAATCCGTATCTGTACGACAACCATTTGCGGCCACAGTACGAGTTCATTGCCCCGGGGGTTGCTGTGTTTCGTTTCGAAGAGGGGCTCGATGCCATCCTTGCCGAAGTGGAGAGACGGCACCCTGATATCTCGCTCGTGCCAGGCCATGCCCGCATCGGGTCAAGAGCAGAGCGCAGCGGATTCTCGAGCTCCGAGATCGCACTGAGCGAGGACGTGACCCGGCGAATCAGGGCGTTTTACGCTGCAGATTACGAGCGGTACTACCCCGACCTGCTCTAGAGCACGCCATGCTTTATCGACATTGCCTTGCTACCGCCACCTCGTCAGAGTGCGATGGCCGTAATCGTTATCGCAGGAATCTCAATGGCGCCCTGTACGACGAGCGGGGACAACTTGTTTTCGACAGCCTGAGGAACAGCTCCTACGCCGATGTCAGGCATGTCGCGCCCTCCTACATCTTCCCCCACGAATACGCCGACGTACCCTTATTCAGGGGAAAGTACTTCTATTGCGGCCACTTCCATGGCCACTTCGGGCACTTTCTCATCGAGACACTGCCGGAGCTTTATCGGGCCAAAACGTTGATGACCGGGGGAAAATACCTTTTCCATCCGTTCGAATGGCAGTCAGCACGGGTCAACCTGACCTTCAGTTACGTACAGGAGGCCCTGTCGTTGCTCGGTATCTCTCCCGACGAACTGTCGTTCGTTGAGCATGACTGTGTTGTCGAGGCCGTCGAGGTCCATCCACGGCGGGTGGTGCCAAACCACTCCATGGACGACTCCTGCGCCGATGTCTACAGGTTCATGGCTGGGCGTGTGGAGGCTGCTCGCGGATGCGGCGAGAAGATCTTCATGTCGCGCAGTCGCATCCCGGACTCACGGGGCAACGAGCCCGCGTTCGACGCGCAGATGCAGCAGCTCGGCTATACCGTCATTCATCCCGAGGAGCTGCCATTGCGCGAGCAGATCGCAGTCGTGAAGTCGGCCCGAACGCTGGCGGGCTTCGACGGGAGCGCACTGCATCTGTCTGTCTTCATGGCCGCCGGCGGCGTGGTGGAAATCATCGGCAACAGGTGCGCGGTCAATACCGTGAACTGCAACCGGCTGAGCGGGCAGGAAACCCGGCGAATCCAGCTCACCTGAGGTCCGCCAGCGATCTCGCGGCGCGTTGTACTGATCGACATCGCTCAGCTCGATCCACGGTCGAAATCGTAGCCAAAAAGCTCGATATCATCCCGATAGCATGCCCGCACATGCTCCCGCGTCTCGGCATCGAAATACTCCCGATAGTCTCGCCGCTCGGCTGAGACATTCCTGCGAGGCAGTGGCACACGCTCACCGAATATCCGCTGGAAAATGGGTTCGATTCCTGCCTCGAGGTTCTCGAAGCGCACGACTTCATCGACGATCAGGTTCTTCCCGGAGTCGCAGACGAACTCCCATTGCGGCTCAAACCGCCGGCGGACCTCGGGTTGCCCCGGCACGGGATAACCGTTGAAAACGAAGTCGCGAAAATCAATACCAGCCGGACCAACGAGGAACTTGTAGGCCGATACCAGCCGGTCCCACGGGTTACGCACGACAGCAAACTTGAAGTAGTCGGCATAATCAATGGGGGCAATGTAACCAAGGTCGATGTATTCCGCGGCTTTCAGGTGCGCGAGCCGTCTGGGTCCTCTCACGGGGTCGGGGTTTTCGCGCATCAACAACGGCGCGCGCGTCTCCCAGGTAAGCCCCGACTTCTGGACGAACACCAGTTCGATGCTTTGCCCCGCCGTCTTGGGGACATGAACAAAAATGGTGCGGTAACGATGAGAAATCATGTCAGCCTGTCCGATGCGAGTGGACCCCTGTCAATGTCAACCTCTCGTCCTGCATCTGGCGGATCCCGCATCAGCCGCACCAGACGGTGATACGCCCCTTCGCCCGCGGCAGTCATCGCTCCACATGCCGTCATGACATCACGCGGAAACAACGGAGTTGCTGTCTGACCTCGCCAGCACCCCGTCGCACCACTCCTGGTTGCCCAGGTACCACTGCACCGTCGCTGCCAGGCCACTGGCCAGGTCAATGCTCAGCCTGAAGCCGAGCTCCTGCCTGATCTTCGACATATCTATTGCGTAGCGACGATCGTGTCCTGGCCGGTCCGGCACGAAGGTCTGCAGTGACGCCACCGGCCGCCCATGGGCGGCCGGGCAGTCGGGAAACCGGTCACGTAAATCCGGGTCCTCCCCGAAACAGCGGTCCACCAGTTCGCAGACCTGCGCGATCAGCTCGAGGTTGGAAACCTGGGTCTCGCCGCCGACATTGTAGGTTTCACCAGGCCTGCCATGAGCGAGGACAAGATCGAGAGCACGGCAGTGGTCCTCGACGTGCAACCAGTCGCGAATGTTCAGGCCATCACCATAGACCGGGAGTGGAATGCCACGCAGGCAGTTCAGTATGAACAGGGGAATCAGCTTCTCCGGGTACTGGAACGGGCCGTAGTTATTCGAGCAGTTCGAGATCGTCGTTTCGAGCCCGTACGTCCGGGAATAAGCGCGGACCAGCAAATCCGCCGCCGCCTTGCTGGCCGCATAGGGCGAGTTGGGTGCAAACGCGGTCCGCTCGGTGAAAGGCGGATCAGCCGGACCAAGCGACCCGTAGACTTCGTCGGTCGATACATGGTGAAAGCGGTGACGGGGTACCCGGCGATCGACGAGCCAGGCGCGCCTCGCCGCCATCAGCAGGCTGTGGGTGCCGCTGACGTTGGTATCCACGAACGCCTGCGGTCCCTCGATCGACCGGTCGACATGGCTTTCAGCGGCAAGGTGCACGAGCGTGTCGATCTCGTGCAGGCGCATGAGCCGGTAGATCTCCGCTTCGTTTCTGATATCGCCCTGAACGAAAGTGACGGTCGGAAGGCCGAGCACATCGGCGAGGCTGGGCAGGTAGCCCGCGTAAGTCAGCGCGTCATAGACCAGAATGCGATCGCCTGGATGCTTCCGGCACCAGTAGCGAACGAAATTGCTGCCGATGAAACCCGCGCCACCCGTTACCAGCAGACTAGACATGCGCCGCCACCATCTCATCGAACATCAGCCGCAGATTGGTCCGCCAATGCACTGACTCGACACCGAGCAGAGCACAGGTCTCGCTGGAATCGAGCACGCTGAAAGCTGGCCGCTGTGCCGGCGCACCATACTCGCGGGTGGTCACCCGCTCGATCGGGGGCGCTTCTGGCAGCATGCCGCGGGCCGTGGCATCTTCCAGGATCGCCAGCGCAAACTCGAACCACGATGCCTGGCCCGCATCGGCATGGTGGAACATGCCGGCAACGTCGTTCCGCTCCGCGAGGCGCCACAGGACGCCGGCGAGACTGGCAGCCCAGGTCGGGGATCCCACCTGGTCACCGACCACGCGCAGCGACTGGCCGGCGCGCGCCTTTTTCAGGATTGCCTGCACGAAACCCTCGCCCCACGCTGAATACAGCCAGGCCGAACGCACAATGACCGCCCGGGAACTCGCCCCGAGAACGGCCTCCTCTCCTTCCCGCTTGGAGCCGCCATAAGCACTCAGCGGCCCCGGGCGGTCGGAGGGCCGGTAAGGCGCGAGGGCGCGGCCGTCGAAGACGTAATCGGAGGAAACATGAATCAGCCTGATACCCCACCGGTCGCAGGCCCGGGCCAGGATACCCGGAGCCACCGCGTTGACGGCATATGCCTGCCGCGGCTCCCGCTCCGCCTGATCGACGGCGGTGTATGCGGCCGCATTCAGCACGACGGCGGGCCGTTCCGAAGCGAGGCAGGTTTCCACAGCCGTGCTGTCGGTGATGTCGAGTTCCGCGCGCGTCATGGCTCGCACCTGCGCACCGTCTGGTGCCCGCCGCAACAACTCGCCGCCCAGCTGACCGGCGGCTCCGGTAACCAGGACTTTCATCGCTCCAGTTCTGCGTCGGCCAGGGCGAGGCCCTGCCGGTCCTTCTGCGACAGCACCGGCTCCCGCCCTTCCGGCAGCGGCCAGTCGATGGCCAGGTGTGGGTCGCTCCAGAGAATGGTTCGCTCGCCGTCAGGGTGGTAATAGTCGGTGCACTTGTAAATGACGTCTGCCGTCTCGCTCAGTACCAGGAAGCCATGGGCAAGCCCCGGCGGCACCCACAGCATCCTCCGGTCAGCCGCTGAGAGGCGCAGGCCGAACCATCGGGCGAACGTCGGCGAGCCCGCGCGGAGGTCCACGACGACATCGAACACATCGCCACTGCTGACGCGCACCAGCTTGCCCTGCGGCTTGCCCAGCTGGTAATGCAGACCACGCAGTACGCCGTGTACCGACCGGCTGTGGTTGTCCTGAACGAATGGTGCCTCGATGCCGAGGGCTGAGAACTCCCGGGCATTCCACGTCTCCATGAAAGAGCCGCGGTGGTCCTCGAACACGACGGGCTCGAGAACCTTGACCCCCGGGATCGGCGTATCGACTGCGCGCATCAGTCGCTTTCATGCAGCACGGACAGCAGATACTGGCCGTAGCCGCTGCTCGTCAACGCGCCTGCCAGGCGTTCCAGCTGCTTTTCGTCGATAAACCCCATGCGGTAAGCGATTTCCTCCGGGCAGGAGATCTTCAGGCCCTGCCGCTCCTCGACCAGCCGCACAAAGTTCGCGGCATCGAGCAACGACTCATGCGTTCCGGTATCGAGCCAGGCAAAGCCCCGGCCAAGACGTTCGACCTGCAACTCACCCCGATCGAGGTAGTGACGGTTGACGTCGGTAATCTCGAGTTCACCCCTGGCCGAAGGCCGCAGCCCCCGGGTGATGGCGACGACGGAAGCGTCGTAGAAATAGAGCCCGGTCACCGCCATGCTCGACTTTGGCTTCGCCGGCTTCTCCTCGATATCCGCCGGCTGACCCGACCGGTCAAAGGAGATCACTCCATAACGCTGCGGATCGCGGACATTGAATCCGAAGATGGTGGCACCGGACGCGCCGGCTGCGCGTCCGAGGATCTCGCGAAAGCCCCGGCCGAAAAACAGGTTGTCCCCAAGCACCAGCGCGACCCGGTGACTACCGATGAAATCCTCGGCGATCAGAAAGGCCTGCGCGATCCCGCCAGGCTGTGGCTGGACGGCGTACTCGATATTCAGGCCCCACTTAGCACCGTCGCCGAGCACCGCCTGAAACGACGGCTGATCATGCGGGGTGGTGATGACGAGGATGTCCCGGATTCCCGCGAGCATCAGGACCGACAGCGGGTAGTAGATCATCGGCTTGTCGTAGACGGGCAGCAACTGCTTGCTGATCCGGTGCGTCAGCGGATGAAGGCGGGTCCCGGTTCCCCCGGCCAGAATGATTCCGCGGCAGTTCATGCAAATCTCCGCAACTTGACCCAAATGCTGCCAAGGATATCTGTGCCGACGCCATCTGGACACGGAAAGGCTACCAGATTGCATCGCACATCAAAGTTACAACCAACTTTTACCGCATAGATCTCTTCCATTTAGCAGGATGCCACTGACCCACCCCACTTGGTTCAGTAGGAAGAAGTCATCTGCAGCACAACGCCCGCCCTGCTGTTTTGTCAGCTATATGCGACGCTCCGTCGCCCATGAATATTGTTTTCATCATGACTGACACGCAGACCAAGGCCATGGTCGGCGCGTACGGTCACCCCCAGATGGATACGCCAAACCTGGACCGACTTGCCCGGGAAGGCATCCGTTTCGAGCGAGCCTACACCACCTCACCGCTCTGCACATCGGCGCGCAGCGCGCTCTTCACGGGACTTCACTCCCAGGTGAACGGCGCCTGGTGCAATCACATCGCACCCGGACGCGGGGTGGCCATGATGGGCGAGATTTTCCGCTACTACGGCTACCGGGCCGGGTACACCGGCAAGTGGCATCTCGATGGAACCACATATGCCGGCACCGGCATTCCGGGCGGTGGATTCGAGCCTGACTGGTGGTATGACGGCCTGCGGTATGTCCAGGACATCGGCCCTGAACGGTTCCAAGCGTACCGCTCGTGCCGGACACCGGCCGACTTGCGCAGGGCCGGGGTCGTCGAGGGCGATCTGTGGGGCCCTCGCGTCGCCGACCGCGCGATCGACTTCCTCGGCAGCGTCAAGGGCGAGCCGTTCGTCCTGGTCGTCTCGTTCGAGGAGCCGCATGCTCCAGCGCTGGCGCCGCCTGAATACTGGGAGCGCTTCGCCTCCATCGGTCTGCGCGCCCGCCCCAACCGCGCGGCATCGACTGCCAGCAAGCCGCGGTTGATGCAGATACAGCGTGAAGAAAGGGGCGAATTGGGCACGCCCCCGCAAGGGCTGGTCTTTTTTCCCGAGTTCTTCGGGTGCAACAGCTTCATCGATCGGCAGATCGGGCGCGTGATTGATGCCGTCGATCAGCTCCACCCGGACGATACGACGATCATCTACACGACGGACCACGGCGATCTGCTCAACAGCCACGGACTCATCGGCAAAGGCCCGATGATGTACGAGGAATCGTGCAATATCCCGCTGATCATCCGTCGACCGGGAGGACCGCAAGGCGCGGTGAGCGACGCGCTGGCCAGTCATGTGGATCTCCTGCCCACCATGCTCGACCTCTGCGGGCTGGCCCAACCGCCAATCCTGCAGGGCCGTTCCCTGGGGCCCGTGCTTGTCGATCCAACCGCGAGGGTTCGCGACTACACGCTGCTCGAATTTCATCGTTACGCAATAAACAACGACAGCTTCGGCGAGTTTTATCCCGTTCGATGCGTGGTCGACACCCAATACAAACTGGTCATCAACCTGTTCGAGACGGACGAGCTGTATGACCTGCGCAACGATCCGTACGAGATGAACAACTGTCTCGGCGACCCGAGGCTCGCCGATGCGCGCGACCGGTTGCACGATTGGCTGCTCGCCGAAATGGACCGGATTCGCGACCCGTTCCGCAGCTTTCGCTGGGGGAACAGGCCCTGGCGGCAGGCAAGAGAGCAGTTTTATTTCGGCGGCGCCAATCGCGAGCGCCCCCCGGGTTTTCCCTTTTTCACCGATTGACTGCCCACCGCCACTCCAGTGGGCGGCACGTGACCTGACTCACAACCCTGGTGCCACGCCCCAGCACCCCCGGGAAGAGCGCCCGGGTTTCCCCAGTGGCCACTAGGGGGATGAAATCACTTCTCCGCCGCTTCTTCGGAAGATCGGCACGCGTCACACATTGAAACCCATCTGCCTCACGAATGCGACATCTGCAGGGTCAACCGCTCGCCAGTCATGTTTGTTGTAGCGACCGACCGAGGTCGGCGTTCGAACAAGACGGGCCAAGGCCGCGAGTTTTTCCGGCGCTGCTTCAATCCCGGCGAATTCCAGCATCCGCCTTGTCGATTCCAGCGGATTTTCGCAGAACGAATCGTGGCGCAGGAACAGGAATCGCTCGCCCAGCTGGGCCCCAAGACGAAGGATACGTTCATGAGCAACTCGCCAGAACTTCAGCGAGTAATAGGGCGTCAGCTCCCATCCGTGCCCCAGGAGGTGATCCCCCCAGAAAACCAGCTGGTTCTGATTGTCGCTGTAAGCCATATCGAGGCCGTTACGAGCAACGTGTAT
>JAKLLP010000033.1:11661-12003 GCA_023150055.1 Gammaproteobacteria bacterium
CATAGTTGGGAAGTTGCGCACCAGACGATCCAGAATGATATGCGTGTTTGGCTCCTTCCACCCCCACAGGGCCGACATGGATGCCGTCTTTTCCGCCAATAGCGATTCTGCTCTCCGGGACAGCCAGCTGACCGGATGACCATACCTTTCCCGTTGTGCGAGACCTTGAATTAATGATTTTTGTTGCGAAGAGAACTTGCTTTCTCCAGCCATCCCCTTGAGAAAGATCTTCACGAGATCATCAAAGGTTGCTGCCGACTCGTACAAGACCTCCCTGCGCTTGAAAAGCAGGGTAAACCAGAGATTGTCTCCAGCATCATTCAGGTCGCCGCCAAGGTACAA
>JAKLLP010000340.1:0-2693 GCA_023150055.1 Gammaproteobacteria bacterium
TCGCAGCGCGACCGGGTTGACCTCCTCGTAGTCGAGCTTCACGGTCGCGCAGGACTGCAACAGAAGCGCATCGTCGTTCACCTGCCGCCCGGCCTGCAGCGCGGTGCCCGCGGCCAGCGGCTTGATGCCGATGCTCTTCAGTCCACGAGCGCCGGCCGCGCCCAGCAGCGCGGCAGTCACGAAGGTCTTGCCGACGCCGGTATCGGTCCCGGTGATGAAGAATGCCGCCATGTCACGCTACCCCGACCGCAGGCCATGCGCCGGCCAGCGCCTCGAGCAGCCGGTCCACGTCGGCCGGCAGGTGCGCGGCGGTGAAGGTCACGCGCAGCCGTGCCGTGCCGGCAGGCACCGTCGGCGGACGTATCGCCATCACCAGCACGCCCGCCTCCTCCAGCGCCGCGCTGAGCGCGAGGGCACGCTCAGGGGTGCCGACGATGACGGGCTGGATCGGCGCAGCCGATGCCGGGGCCTCGATACCGAGCGCGGCGAGCCCGGCACGGAACCTCGCGATCAGCTCCTGCAGGCGCTGCCGCCGCCACTCCTCTTCCTCGACGATCGCGAGGCTCGTCAGTGTCGCCTCGGCCAGCGCGGCCGGCATGGCGGTGGTGTAGATGTACGAGCGCGCGCGCTGGATCAGCATCTCGATCATCTCCTCGTCGGCGGCCACGAACGCGCCCGCAGTGCCGAACGCCTTGCCGAGCGTCCCGACGAGGATCTGCACGTCGTCCGTGCCGAAGACCTCGGCATCGACCAGCCCGCGTCCGCCGCGACCGTGCACGCCGAAGCCGTGTGCGTCATCGATCATCGTCCAGGCGTCATGCCGGCGGGCCAGTCCGGTCAGTTCGGCGAGCGGACACCGGTCACCGTCCATGCTGAAGGTGCCGTCGCTGACCACCAGCGTGCGACCACGGGCCTGTCCGTTGTCGCCGAGCTGCGCGGCGAGGTGGCTCATGTCGCCGTGGCGATACCAGGTGAAGTCGGCCCGGCTGAGCCATCCGCCATCGAGTAGCGAGGCATGGTTGAGCCGGTCTTCCAGCACCCGGTCTCCTGCACCGAGCAGCGCACCGATGGCACCCATGTTCGCCGCATAACCGCTGGAGAACAGCAACGCCCGCGGGCGCCCGGTAAAGCGCGCCAGCGCCATCTCGAGTTCATGGTGAGCGCGGGTATGGCCGCAGACGAGATGCGAAGCGCCAGACCCCACGCCCCAGCGATCGGCGGCCTTCTGCAGGCTCGCGCGCAGGCGCGGGTCGGCCGCAAGGCCGAGGTAATCGTTGCTGCAGAAATTCAGCAGCCGCCGGCCCTCGACCAGGACCTCGCGTCCCTGCGGCCCGTCGAGCACACGCCGCCGGCGATACATGTTGCGACGGCGCAGGGCCTCGAGCTGCTCACCGATTGTTCCTGGACGCGCCACGCGCTGCCTCACCTTTCCGCTTCCGCACGGCGTAGTGTAGGTCGATCGCGCCCCGGCGGGGCGGCCCGGAACGAACGGACGGGACGTTCGCGGCGAGGGCAGCGCCGGACCCATCGAACCGTGCATTTGCGCCGGTGCACGTCCGGCGCCTGCCAGCGGCACGCCGCGTCGGCGAGTCCTGCCGCTGGTTCAGGTCCCGTCGGGACGCTCCCTGCGGGCGTCCATGCCCTTCGGTCGCTCGGGCTCCGCCGCGCTACGCTCCTGCTGCGCGCGGCTCCACACGCCCGCCGGTGACCTGAACCACCGGCAGGGTCCGCAAGCGTCGCATCGCAGATTCTCTATCGTGCGCAACACGCCGGCGAGTCGTCCCGTAAGCTATGCTCGCCCCTCAGCGCATAAAGACCGGCCGCGGCGGTTGCCGCCGCACCGGGGAATCACGCGCAGCGAAGACTCAAGCGATACCGATTCGAGGACCCGCGAGAACCCTGGTGGACACGCCCGACCGCAACCAGACCGCGCCGACCTGGCAGATCGGCGACGTCAGCATCACCCGCATCGTCGAACTCGAGGGTGCAGTCATGCCCGCCGCTGCGCTGCTCCCCGAGGCCCGTCCCGAGGCGGTGCTGCCCATCGGCTGGCTGCGGCCGCACTTCATCGACGAGCATGGCGAACTCATCTCGAGCTTCTTCGCGTTGCTGGTGCTCAGCCAGGGCAAGCGCATCGTCATCGATACCTGCCTCGGCAACGACAAACCCCGCGCCGTCCCGCAGTGGCACCAGCGCCAGGGCGCTTTCCTCGCGGACATCGCCGCGGCCGGTTTTGCGCGCGAGACGATCGATTTCGTCGTCTGCACGCACCTGCACCCGGACCACATCGGCTGGAACACGATGCTCGTGGACGGGCGCTGGGTGCCGACCTTTCCGCGAGCGCGTTACGTGTTCTCCTCGCGTGACTGGGAGTGGCTGGACCGACAACCGGTCAGCGCGCTCGGCGATTACGCGGGCGACTCCGTGCGCCCGGTGATCGATGCCGGGCTGGCCGATCTCGTCGCGCCCGGATTTCATCTCACGGACGAGGTCTGGCTGGAATCGACACCCGGCCACTCACCCGGGCACGTGAGCATCCGCATCGCCTCGCAGGGCCGCCACGCGGTGGTGACCGGCGACCTCATGCACCATCCCTGCCAGCTCGCCCGCCCGCAGTGGTCGAGCCCCTTCGACTTCGACCGCGAACAGGCGCTCGCGACCCGCAGCGCGTTCATCGAGCGCTACAGCGAGGA
>JAKLLP010000340.1:2703-3101 GCA_023150055.1 Gammaproteobacteria bacterium
GCGAGGAACCCGTGCTGGTGATCGGCACGCACTTCGCGACGCCGGCCGCCGGGCACATCATCCGCGACGGCGACACGTGGAAACTCGAGGTCTGACGACGCAGCGAAGCGCGTCACGTTTTCGACCGCTCGTCGTGCCGCCTGGATCCGGTCCGCAATGGCGTGGGCTATGATTCCGGGCGAGGAGTCCAGGACGGACTCGCCATACCGGTCGGGGAGCTGCGGTTGAGCACAGTGCGCCGGAAAGCAGGAAGCAACTGGCGATGGATGCTGCGCGCGGCGCTCGCCTGCCTGCTCGCGATGTCGGCACCGACGTCATATGCCGCGCCGCCGCTGGCGCGACTCGCTCACGCGGAAGCGCTCGTCCCGGCCGGGGATGCGACGGAACCACAGGCCTAT
>JAKLLP010000341.1 GCA_023150055.1 Gammaproteobacteria bacterium
CCCTCGGCGCGGCGGAGAGAACGTGAGCACGTACCTGCCCGGCAGCAACGCGGCGAGCAAGGGCGGTGATGCCATCGAGCGGCTGGCGAATACGGCCGCGAGCGGCAGCCGGTTCCTTGCCGGAAACGCCCTCGACTGGCCGCGTATCGACGCCACACTCGGGGAGGCCGGAAGTTCGGTAGAACGACTGCGCGACGCCCTGCAGGGCTTCCGCAACGCGCAGACGCTGCGATTCCTGGCTGGAGATTCCGCCAGCGACCTCGTCCGCGATCAGAGTGCCATTACCGACCGCGTCATCCGCGCTGTCTGGGAGCGAACCTGCGGTCCGGAGTTGCCCGGCGCCGTACTCGCCGCGGTAGGAGGCTACGGTCGCGGCGAACTGCACCCCTGCTCCGATGTCGACCTGCTGGTGCTGCTGGCCGACAAGGGCAAGCGCAATGCACGCGAACCCGTGTCTGCCTTCCTGACACTGCTATGGGACATCGGCCTCCAGGTCGGACACGGCACCCGCACCGTCGAAGAGTGCCGTGACGAGTCCCGCAAAGACCTCACCACGGCAACGACGCTGATGGAGGCCCGCTGCCTGCTCGGGCCGGAGGACCTTTTCCGACGCATGGAGGCCGCGTGCGCTCCGCCGGCCATCTGGCCCGCCCGCAGCTTTTTCGAGGCCAAACTTAAAGAGCAGCATGCACGCCATGGCCGCTACGACGACACGGCATACAACCTGGAACCGAACATCAAGGGCAGCCCGGGCGGCCTGCGGGATTTCCAGATGATCGTCTGGGTGGCCCGGCGTCATTTCGGCACGGGAGACCTCGAGGCGCTCGTCGCGCACCGCTTCCTGGCGCCCGGCCAGCTGCGTGTTCTGCGCCAGGGACGGGAGTTTCTCTGGCGCATCCGCTATGCCCTGCACGTGTTGACCGGCCGCAAGGAAGACCGGCTCCTGTTCGACTACCAGGCGCTCATCGCAAAGCTGTTCGGCTACCAGGACGCAACTTACATGCTGGCCGTCGAACAACTGATGCAGCGCTACTACCGCACGGTGATGGACCTCAGCCGACTGAATGAGATGCTTTTGCAACTCTTCCAGGAAGCGATCCTAATGAACCCCGAGGTCGAGGCGGAGCCGCTCAACGAACGCTTCCAGATCAAGAACGGCTTTCTGCAGGTGGTTGCCGACGACACGTTCGAGCGACACCCATCGGCGATACTGGAGGTCTTCCTGCTGCTACAGCAGCACCCGGATCTGAAGGGAGTCAGCGCGACCACGGTCGATCAGCTGCAGCGCAACCTGTATCTCATCGACGACGAGTTCCGGCAGAACCCCCGCAACCACCAGTTGTTCCTGCAGATCCTCCGCGCCGAGGCGGGGGTCACCCACGAGTTGCGTCGCATGAACCTGTACGGCGTTCTCGGGCGCTACGTCCCGGCTTTCGGGCGCATCGTCGGCCGCATGCAGTACGACCTGTTTCACGCCTACACCGTCGATGCGCACACTTTGTTCGTCGTGAGCAATCTACGGCGCTTCGCGCTGGCGCGTTTCGACCATGAATTTCCGCGCTGCTCGCAACTGATGCAGAGCCTGCCCACACCTGAGATCGCTTACCTTGCCGGTCTTTTTCACGACATCGCCAAGGGTCGTGGCGGCGATCATTCCGAGCTCGGCGCCGTAGACGCGGAGGCCTTCTGTCTCGAGCATGGCCTGAGCCGTTACGAAGCCCGCCTGGTAGCCTGGCTCGTGCGCCACCACCTCTTTCTGTCGATGACGGCCCAGCGCCGCGATATCGCCGACCCGGATGTCATCCGCGAGTTCGCGGCTCACGTGGGCGATGAGACGCACCTCGACTACCTTTACCTGCTTACCGTGGCGGACGTTCGCGCGACCAATCCCAAGCTCTGGAATTCGTGGAAAGCGCAGCTGTTCGACGAACTTTACGCCGCCACCAAGCAGGCCCTCCGGCGCGGCCTGGAGAACCCGATCGACAAAGACGAGTTGCTGATCGAGCGCCAGGCCACTGCACGCGCATTGCTGGAGTCGGCCGGCATGGCCCCCTCGATCATCGAGAGCGTCTGGTCCGCGCTGACCGAGGACTATTTCCTGCGTTTCCGACCGGAATCGATCGCCTGGCACACGCGCCAGCTGGCGAACCACTCTTCCGAGGACGATAACGCCCTGATCGATGTCCACGAGGATCCGGGCAGCGGCGGCACGGAGATCTTCCTCTACACACCGCAGAGCCGGCACACCTTCGCCGTGGCGACCTCGGTACTGGATGAACTCGGATTTACCATTGCCGATGCGCGGATCATTCCACTCGACAATGGTCACAGCCTGTCCACCTATGTCATCCTCGAGCAGAGTGGCGACCGGATCACCGACCCGGCGCGCCACGAGCAGATCCGCCGTCACATGCAACGTGCGCTCAGCCACCCGGATGGCGCCGCTGCCCGCGTAACGCGACGTGCGCCCCGCCAGGTGCGCATGTTCTCGATCCCGACCCTGGTCAGCTTTGCCACGGAGCCGAAGACAAATCGCACGGTGATGGAGCTGGCGGCGGGCGATCGCCCGGGCCTGCTGTCCGAGGTCGGAAAGGTGTTGAGAGATCGGGGCGTGACCGTCCACACGGCCAAGATCGTCACGCTCGGCGAGCGCGCCGAGGACGTCTTCTACCTGACAGACGGTGCCGGCCGTCCGCTGTCGGCCGAGGCATGCGACGACCTCAGCGCCGCCTTGACGAGCGCGCTCGATACGACCGCCTGATATACCCTATCGCAGGCCCGGGCTCGACGAGTCTTCAATCGTCCCAACTGGTAATGGAAATGCACGATCTCGAAACAACGATCGAAAGGGCCTTCGACGACCGGGCCCAAATGGACCTCACCCGACCGCCGCCGCAGCTGCGTGAGGCCGTCGACGACGCCATCGCGCTGCTCGACAACGGAAAGGCCCGTGTCGCCGAGCCAACCGACACAGGCTGGCGAGTCAACCAGTGGCTGAAAAAAGCCGTACTGCTCTCCTTCGGCATGTACCCGAACCGGCAGATCGATGCCGGCTACACCACTTTCTACGACAAGGTGCCCCTCAAATTCG
>JAKLLP010000342.1 GCA_023150055.1 Gammaproteobacteria bacterium
CGAGAGGAGGGTAGTCGAAAAACGCCTGTGGGCCGGCGAACGACCAGATGTTCATGAGCAGGATGCCGAGCACGGCGCAGCCGCGGGTGATGTCGAGCGCGGCGATGCGTTCCGCGGCGCCGACCGGGGTCCTGGAAATCGCTGTCGGAGAATTCATCGTGATCCGTCGGGGCAGGGTTGCTACCTGTTATTCCGTGAGACCTGAATTTATTGCAATAAGATCATGAAAAATATGAGTATAAAATTGGTCGGTATGTCGGTCACGCCATTCCGGACAGGGCTCGATGGGTCCATGCCGGGTGTACCGCAGCCGCCCCGAGCCGGGGACGGATGCACCCTGCCGCGCAGTGTGTGACTGGCTCACACGACAAGACAAGACCATTCGGCCTGCCGGGGGCTGCGGTCCTCGTGGGGCGGACCGGCCGACGCGGCTCGTGATGGTGCGCGCAGCCGATCATCGCGAGCGCCGTCACCGGGTGGCGTGCCGTCTCCCGTATCGGTACGCTCTGCCACTGGCCGGACAGGAATGCCGAAGGCCGCTACCTCGATACAGGTTCATGCGGGTAACCTAGTGTGGCGTTCCGCAGGAAAGTTGACGGTCTGTGATGGGCGTACCGCCCAAAGCGAGTGTTGATGAACGAGGGCGGGAGCGACGGCGGAGACCTCTCGCCGCAAGGGCGTTCATTGCTGGCAAGGTATTTGCGGAACGCCGCACTGGCCCGCGCGGCGTTGGATCGATTGAAAGGCCGTCGTCCGGGTAATGACAATAGTTGCAGGGGAGTTGATGTGATGCGTGCAGTGAAGAGGATGATGCTGATCGCGCTGGGTGCGCTGTCGACCACGGCGGCGCTCGCCGCCGACGAGCAGGACGGCTGGCGCTGGTATTACAACGCCGGCATCCCGGTTACGTTCCTCGAGACCTCGAACCTCGTAGCTACGGCGGCCGCGAAGAACCTGGTGGTCGCCGACGAAGCCAGCGATACCGTGATCGGCGGACAGGCTTCGCTCGGTGCCATGTTCACGCGCAAC
This sequence comes from Gammaproteobacteria bacterium, assembly GCA_023150055.1. Taxonomy (GTDB): domain Bacteria; phylum Pseudomonadota; class Gammaproteobacteria; order Steroidobacterales; genus QUBU01. The sequence goes on from JAKLLP010000342.1 coordinate 1,030, forward strand.
TTCGGCCTCGAGGTGCGCTACAGCGCATCGGGCACGTCGCGCGACGAGCTGACCATCACCAATCTCATCAACCCCAAGGTCGAGGGCAATGCCAAGACCAGCATCGATGGCATCACCGTGTACGGTGTGGCCAGCTGGCCGCTCAACGACTCGATCGAGCTCCAGGGCAGGCTCGGCTACAGCTTCCAGGATCTCGAACTCGAGGCCGGACTCCCCTGCCTAACCCCCGAACTCGAGGCCGCCGTCCCCTGCCAATCTTTCAATCTCCGAACCCTCGATCTCGGCGACGACGACGACGGCATCGCGGCCGCAGCCGGGGTGCGCATGGGCATGAGCGAGAGCTGGGCGATTCTCGCGGAGATCGAATATCTCGCCATCGATTTCAGTGGCGCGCTCGACGAGCCTTATCGGGGTTCGTTGAGCATCGAGTACGTATTCTGAGCCCAAGCGGACCGGCGCCTGTCAGTGGGGGCTGGCAGGTGACTCGATGCTCGCCGCCAGTTCCCGGTGCAGACGCCGTTCGCGCCAGATGAGGTACAACCCGGCGGTGATCACGAGACCGCCTCCATAGAAGACCTGCGCGCCGGGCAGCACCTGCCAGAACGCCCAGTCGATCGCCACGCCCCAGAGCAGCGCGGTGTATTCGAACGGCGCGATCACGGAGGCCGGAGCGTGGCGGAAAGCCTCGGTGATGAGGTGCTGGCCGACGCTGCCGATCGCGCCGAGCGCCACGATCCACGGCCAGTCCGCGCGCTCGATCGGTAGCCAGCCAGGTGCGGCGAGGATGCCGCAGGCCACGGTCAGAGCCACGAGGAACCAGAACACCATGCTCTGCGTGGTGTCCGTGCGGGTCAGGAAGCGCACCGAGATGGCGCTGAGCGCGTAGGCGAGGGCCGACACCAGCGCTGCAACCGCGCCCAGCGTGCCGAGCAGCCCCGCCGACGGGCGCAGCATGGCCAGCACGCCGGCGAGTCCGCTCGCGATCGCGACCCAGCGGCGCCAGTCCACCCGCTCGCCGAGGAGTGGCACGGCCAGCGCGGTGACCAGCAGCGGCGCGACGAAGAACACCGAGTAGGCATCGGCAAGGGAGAGGCTGCGCAAGGCGTAGACGAAGCCGCCGATCATGACCACGCCGAGCACCCCGCGTGCCAGGTGCAGGCGGACATTGACCGCGCGCAGGTCCCGCCAGCGCCCGAGCAGTGCGACGGCGGCGAGCACGAACGGCAGCGAGGACGCGCCGCGCAGTGCGCTCACCTGCATGGGCGGGTAACGGCCCGCGAGCACCTTCAGGACCGCATCCATGGCGGCGAAGGCGGCCACCGCGACGAGCATCGCCGCGATGCCACGCAGGTGACCGGTACGCATCAGGGACCGGCAGTCGTGCCGGCGGTGACCAGTAGCCGGATCGCCGCGGCGAAGCCCGGGCCGTCCGCTGCGGTCACGGGACACTCGCGCAGGTCCTCCCAGCCACCGGCCGGCAGCGCCCGCTGCAGGACGAGCCGCCCGTCCTTGCCGTTCCAGACCAGGCGGGCGCTGTGCCCGCCATGGTCGATGCCGATCAGCCAGCTGCCGTAGCCACCGAGCGCCGTGACGAAATCGCCCGGCGTGAGCGAGGCCTCCCGGCAGGCCGCGCGGATCTGCGTTTCCAGCGGGTGATCGGCCACCGCCGGTTCCGGGGACTGCTTCGCTGCGCCGGGTTTGCCGCCGAGCCAGAAGACCGGTTCTTCCTGCATGAGTGGAGGTCCTTGCGAGAGGCCGGCAGTTTACACGGAGCCATCCGCCGCCACGGTCTTGTCGCGGAACTCGCAGAGATCGCGGATCGGGCACGTCGGGCAGGCCGGATTGCGGGCCTTGCAGACGTAGCGGCCCTGCAGGATGAGCCAGTGATGCGCGTGCTGGCGAAACTCCGCGGGCACCACCTCGAGGAGCCGCTGCTCGACCGCGAGCGGCGTGTGGCCCGGCGCAAGGCCGGTGCGGTTGCAGACGCGGAAGATGTGGGTGTCCACCGCAATGGTGGGCTGGCCGAAGGCGGTGTTC
>JAKLLP010000343.1 GCA_023150055.1 Gammaproteobacteria bacterium
TATCACCTACTTCCGAGCGGATCTGGACGACGAGATCGACGGCCTTTTCTGCCCTCCGCCGGACTTCGTCTGCACCGCCATCAACCGTCCCGGCGAAAGCCGCCGCCGGGGAGTCGAAGTCACGCTCGACGCCGAACCTTCAGAGCAGTTCCAGATTAGCCTGGCCTACACCTACTCTGACTCCCGGGCCGACGACCCCAATACCGCGGATACCACCCTCGCCCGGGAGGTACGCAGGCCACTGCACAGCGGCTCGGTCAACCTGAACCGCAGCTGGCTCGACAAGCGACTCAACGTGAACGTCTCGGCAGCCTACACAGGCGAGCGCGAGGACGATTTCTTCCCGCCGCCGTTCTTCTTCCCGGCCGAGCGGGTCACCCTCGACAGCTATATGCTGCTCAGCCTGGCCGCGCGCTACCGGTTCACGCCCCAGTTGACCGTCATCGCGCGTATCGAGAATGCCCTCGACGAGGACTACGAGGACGTCTACGGCTTCAACACCCCGGGGGCCGGGGCCTACCTCGGTGTGCGTCTCGGCATGTGAGAACCGAGCGCAGCGAGAAACGGGATACCAGGGCCTGTTCACGGTCTATGCCGACTTCGTGGATAGTGCGGGCTAGGCAAGCGGGCGTCGAGGGACTAGGCTGGAGTCCGGAACAGGAACCACAGTGCCCAATCCGCATGGGTAATCGGCTCACCAGGATCTACACCCGCACCGGAGACGACGGCACTACCGGTCTCGGCAGTGGCGAGCGCGTCACCAAGGAATCCGTACGCGTGGAGGCCTACGGAACCGTCGACGAGCTGAACAGTGCTATCGGTGTCGTCCTGGCCGATCCCGACCTGCCCGCGGCGGTCACGAGCTGCCTGTCTCGCATCCAGCACGAGCTGTTCGACCTCGGCGGCGAACTGTCCGTGCCCGGCCGTGACGTGATCGATGATGAGATGGTCCTCGGCCTGGAAACCGCGCTCGACGGTTTCAACGCCGACCTCCCACCCCTCAAGGATTTCATCCTGCCGGGGGGAACCCCGGGGGCGGCCCGCTGCCACCTCGCCCGCGCCGTCTGCCGGCGCGCCGAACGGCGCACGTGGGCCCTCGCCCGGGTGGAGCAGGTCAACCCGGCGTCGCTCCGCTACCTGAACCGGCTGTCCGATCTGCTCTTCGTGGTGGCGCGAGTCATCGCGCGGACCGGGGGCGGCGGCGAAGTGCTGTGGAAACCGGCGAGACGAAGATCCTGATCCGCCTCAGGCCCTGTCATCCAGCAGCCGGCACAGCTGCTCGATGCCGTCCAGGATACGTACGCTCGGGCGGCTTAGCAGGTCCGCATCCAGCGTATAGAGACGCCCGTTCCTTACGGCCGGGAGGCCTTGCCAGGCCTGCCAGGCTTCGAGCGGCAGGCGCGCCGCGCCGCCCATATCGCTCGCGATGATGACCGCGGGTGCCGCCTCGATGATCGACTCCTTGGAGACGATGGCCGTCAGCCCCGGCAGGTCACCGAAGATGTTCTGCCCACCGCACAGGCGGACTGCCTGGCCAAGGAAGTGCTGGTCGGTGACTGTGAAGTACGGACGCTCGGCGAGCTGGATGAAGACGCTCTGAGGGGTGGCTTCCGCCGCACGCGCGCGTAACTGCTCGAGCCGTACCCGGTATCGCCGCGCAGCCTGCCTGGCGGCCTCACCGCTTCCCGCCAGGTCCCCGATCTGCTCGATATGCACGCCAATGTCATCGAGCCTTGCCGGCTCCAGTGCCACCACCCGGAAACCAAGTTCCTGCAGGCGCTGGAGCGTCTCGGGCGGATTCCCGGAAGTCCACGCGAGGACGAGTTCGGGGCGCAGGGCGGCAATGGCCTCGTAGTCCACCCGGAAGGCATCGCCGATCCGGGGCAGGCGGCGGGCCTCGGGAGGGAAATCGCTGAACTCCACCACGCCCACCAACCTGCCGCCGGCACCTGCAGTAAAGACCAGTTCCGCCAGGTGTGGTGACAGCGTGACGATGCGCTGGACCGGTGCGGCGGCGGCGAGATCCGCCGGCTGCGGCCCACCGGGGCTACAGGCGGTTGCCAGCGGGAGCACTGCGGCCAGGAACACACCGCGGCCAGCGGCGAGGAGCAGCTTGCCCGCACCGATCATTGCAGCCAGTTGCCGAGCGTCAGCAGTGCGATCGCCGGGTACCAGATCAGCCACAGTGTGCGCAGAACCAGCGAGAGCGCGCTGCGCGCCAGCCAGGCAGGCTCCACCGGCTGGTCTTCCGGCAGATCGCTGCATGCGCCCTCGCCTATGTCCGCGACCAGGGTCTCGGTGCGCTCGAAGAACGGTGCCTCCGGGTCGGTCGCAAACTCCCGCCAGGCGGTCGTCGCGCCGAGAAAGCTGCCACTCAATGCGAAGCCACCAGCCATGAGCCGCCCTGGTATCCAGGCCGCCGCGCCGTGCAAGCGCCGAGTCGCCGCCAGCGTCTCGGCCGTTACTGCGGTTGCCGAGGCCCGCTGGCGCACCAGATCGAGAACACGGAACAGCCAGGCGCCTGCAGGCCCCAGCAGGAGAAACCAGAAAACCACACCGAAGATGCGGTTATTCGCCTGAATGAATATCGCCCGTCGGACCGCATTCGCGGCAGTTGCCGTGTGCGTACCTATGTCTCGCTCCGCCAGCTCCCGGCCCAGTTCCTCGGCGTCGTCCATGGCGCCCCCCTCCGCAGCGCCGCAGTACTCCTCGACCTCCTCCTGCAGATCCCTTGGCCCCAGCGAAAAGAGCAGCACGAATATGGCAAAGAGAAAGTAGAGCCACTGGTCGCCCGATCCGGCGAGAAACGTGCTCACCAGGATTACCGGGGCGGACAGCACGACCGCGAGAAGCGCCAGCGCCGCGATAGCCTCGTGCCGCCCGACTGCCGAGAGCCGGGCAAAGGCCTGGTCGAACAGCGGGTCGAGCCAGTGGAAGGCCCGCAGGTGCAGGTAGTGGGTCAACCCCCGTTCGATCCCCAAGCCGAGCAGCAGCGCCAGGAAATTCATCGTCGCGCAGCGTCCTGGCGGATGCGGGCAGTGCTTCGGGAGA
>JAKLLP010000344.1 GCA_023150055.1 Gammaproteobacteria bacterium
CGGCCGGAGATTCCGCCCAACACGGGCAATATCATACGCCTGTGTGCCAACAGCGGGACGCGCTTGCATCTCGTGCGACCGCTCGGCTTCACGCTGGAAGACCGCCACCTGCGCCGCGCTGGGCTCGACTACCACGAGATGGCGAATGTCACCGAGCACGACAGCCTCGAGGCCTGCCTCGCTGCGCTCGGCGGGCGGCGCCTGTTCGCGCTATCGACGCGCGGTGCCACCGCGCACACCGCCGTGCACTACGCCGCCGGTGACGTGTTCCTGCTGGGTCCGGAGACCAGCGGCCTGCCGGCGGTGCTGCTCGAACGGCTGCCGGCCGCGCAGGTGCTGCGCATCCCGATGCGCCCGGGCAACCGCAGCCTCAATCTCTCCAATGCCGCCGCGGTGGTGATCTACGAGGCCTGGCGCCAGCTCGGCTTCGCCTGACGAGCGCTCAGTTCTCGGACCGGAGCGCACGGCTCATCAGCGCCATGACCGCGTCCTGGGGCGAGAGTCCCTCGTAGAGGATGCGGTAGACCTGCTGGCAGATCGGCATCTCGACGCCCTGGCGTTCGGCGACCTGCCAGACCGAGCGCGCGCCGTAGATGCCCTCGCAGACGAAGCCGATCTCGCGGGCTGCCTCCTCCCTGCTGCGTCCCGCGGCGATCAACAACCCCGCGCGGCGGTTGCGCGACTGGTCGTCGGTGCAGGTGAGCACCAGGTCGCCCATGCCGGCGAGTCCCATGAAGGTGTCCGCGCGCGCGCCGAGCGCCACCCCGAGGCGGGTCATTTCCGCCAGTCCGCGGTTGATGAGGGCGATGCGGGCGTTGGCGCCGAATTTCAGGCCGTCGGAGATGCCGGCAGCAATCGCGAGCACGTTCTTCACGGCGCCGCCCACCTCGACACCGACGATGTCGGTGGAGGTGTAGGCGCGAAAGCTCTGGTCGGATATTCGCGCGGCGAGATCGGCCGCAAAGGTGGCGTCCCGCGAGGCGACGGTCATGGCGGTCGGCAGTCCCGCGGCTACCTCGCTCGCGAAAGTCGGTCCCGAGAGCACCGCGAGCGGCACCCGGTTGCCGAGCAGCTTCGCCGTGATCTCGTGCGGCAGTTGCCCACTCTGCTGCTCGAAACCCTTGGTGGCCCAGGCCACGCGGCTGTCGACGCGCAGGGCACCCGCGATCCTCTCGACAGTCTCCCGGAATGCCCGGCTCGGTACGCAAATCAGCAGGTTTCGATGCCGGGTGACGGCCCGGACGAGGTCCGCCTCGACCAGGAGGTTGTCGGGGAACCGTGCCGAGGGAAGGTAGCGGCGGTTCGTGCGGCTGGCAGCCATTTCGCCGAGCGCATCCGGGTCACGGCCCCACAGGGTAGCAGCAGCGCCCGCACGGGCGAGCTGCACCGCGAGCGCCGTGCCCCAGGAGCCCGCCCCGAGCACCGCGATCGAGTCTTGCGCTGTGGCTGGGCTCACCATCTCGGCGGCTGCGGCTGCCCGGTGTCGGGCGCGCGAGGTCGTGATTCGCCAGTGATCACGGCCGGCACGCCGCTGCCTTCAGCGACCCAGGCCGAGCAGCGGGTCGAGTTGGCCGGACTGGTTGAGCGCGGAGAGGTCATCGAACCCGCCGATGTGCCGCTCGCCGATGAATATCTGCGGAACCGTCTGCCGGCCGGAACGTTCCACCATGCGCTCGCGCGCGGCGTGGTCCCTGGAGATGTCGATTTCCTCGAAAGTGACGCCCTTCTCGCGCAACAGCGCCTTGGCCGCGGTGCAATACGGGCAGTACGGCTTGGCGTAAACCAGTACCGGAGCGGGTTTGCCCATGGCAACCTCAGGCGGCCGCAGCGCCGCCCTTCGGGCGCTTGCTGACGATGGGGAAGTTCTCGCGGGTCCATGCGCTGAGCCCGCCTTCGAGCGCCCAGGCATTCTCGAAACCGGCCGTGCGCAGCGTCCCGACCAGGCGCCTGCTGCCCGAGCCGTTGTCGCAGACGAGCAGGACCGCGCGCTTTTTCTTCAGCCGCTTCTCCGCGGCGGCGGTGAGATCCTCCGGCGGCAGGTTCAGGGCATCGACAATGTGGCCGCTGTTGAAGCTCTCCGTGTCGCGCACGTCCACCACCGTCGCACCCTGGTTGATCAGCTCGATCGCTCTGGATGGCGGCACCGAGAGGCCGCTCTGGCCACGGAGACGGATCTCGTAGGCTATGGCGGCGACGATGGCCGCGACCGTGGCGCCGACCAGCAACGGATGGCGCATGACAAATTCTAGGAGCTGTTCCATGAGATCAGCACTGGCTGCAGTGGGCGCGGATTATACCTGCTTCGCCCGCGCCGATCGGCGCAGCCCCCGGGTCTGCCCCGGACCGGTAGTGACCGGACGGGTGATGACCTACACTGCGCCCGTCATGACACCCCACTTATCGCGATGCCGCAGCTGGGGCGCGGTCATCGCCCTGTTACTGGCCACATCCGCGGCGGGCGCCGCCGGCAAGAGCCAGGCCGACACTGCCCGCGAACTGGATGCTCTGCAGAAGCGCATTACGCGCCTGGAGCAGGACATCACGCGTGACGCCAAGGCCAGGCCGACGGCAAACAAGGCGCTGAAGGAAGCCGAGCAGGCCGAGGCCGGCGCGCGGCGTGCGCTGGGCGAACTCCGCGAGAGGCTTGCCGCCGGCCAGGCGCGGGTCAAGCAGCTTCGGGCCGACATGAGTCGCGCCGAGGCTGCCATGGCCGATCATCGGGAGGCGCTCGGCCGGCAACTTCGCCTGGCCTATGCCACCGGGCGCGAGGAGTGGTTGCGCGTCGCCCTGAGCGGTAAAGATCCGGTCGCGCTGTCACGGCGCATCGTCTACTACCGCTACATCACCCGTGAGCGCGGCAGCCTGCTCGCAGACCTGCAGGCCGAGGTCGTCGCGCTCGAGACCGCGGCGCAGGCGTTGCAGGAGGAGCTGGCCACCCTGGCTGAACTCGGCACGCGGCAGGAAGCGCGCGTGCGTGAATTGACGGCGGCACGGCAGGTTCGCGCGAACGCGTTGCGCACGCTGGAGCGTGATCTCGGCACCCGGCGCGG
>JAKLLP010000345.1 GCA_023150055.1 Gammaproteobacteria bacterium
AAATTTGGTAATTACTATTTACCAATTACTAATTACCAATGTACTTCGCATACAATCCCCGCGCTACGCTCTCGTCCTCGGTGCCTTTGATGATGGCGCGGGCGTCGGCCGGGTTCATGTGGCGCTGCAGGTACATGAAGTCCTTCGCCGCGTTGCGCGCAATCTGCCGGGCAAGGACGGCGCCGTCGAGCTTCAGTGCGCGGGCCAGCTCCGGGATGGATTCCGGCGCGCGGGCCAGTTCCTGCGGGCTGACCCAGAGGCTGTCGACAGGCATGGATGCGGCGAGCGGCTGTCCGTTGCGGTCGGTGATCACGCCACGGTTCGACGAGATGGTGGCAACGCGCAGATGGCGCGCTTCGGCCTCGCTGATCAGGAAATCCTTGTCGAGCACCTGGAGGTAGACCGCGCGGCCGACCAACCCCAGCGCCAGCACGACGAGCACGGCGCAGGACACGGCCCAGCGCAGTTGCAGGCTCTGCAGCACAGTCCTCGTCTCGGTATCGGGCCTGCTCATCGGGACACCAGCCGTTGCTCATCGGCCGCCGGGTAGCGCATGCCCATCTCCCCGCGCGCGAGTTGCTCGACACGCGCGTGGGTCGACCAGGCGCTCTGCTCGATCTGCAGACGGCTCCAGTCGACCTCGAGCTGGTCACGCTCCTGCGTGAGGGACTGCAGCTCCATGAACAGCTTGCGGTTGCGGTGCTTGGCGTAGACGGCAGCGACCGCGGAAGCGAGCACCGCCGCGACGAGCCCGATGAAGGCGAGCCGGCTGCGCGCCAGGTTAGTCACGGCAGCCTCTCCGCGACTCGCAGGACCGCGCTGCGCGCCCGCGGGTTGCGCGCGCACTCCGCCGCGCCGGGATGGATCGCCGCGCCGACCAGCCGCAACGTGGGGCGCGCCGAATCCGGCACCACCGGCAGCCGCGAGAGCGCGGGACTCACCCGCGCGTGGTCCCGCAGGAAGCGCTTGACGATGCGGTCCTCGAGCGAATGGAAACTGATCACGCACAGCCGCCCGCCGGCACGCAACGCGTCACGCGCCTGTTCGAGCGCCTCACGAAGCTGCTCGAGTTCGCGATTGATATGGATGCGCAGCGCCTGGAATACGAGGGTCGCCGGGTGCCTGCCCGGACGCGGCCTGCCAGCGGCCTCGGCGACGACAGCGGCCAGCTCGCGCGTGGTGAGGATCGGGCGCTCGGCGCGCCGGGCCACGATGGCGCGGGCGATGCGCGCGGCGGCCTGCTCCTCGCCATAACGGCGAATGACGCCGGCGATGTCGCGCTCCTCGGCCGAGTTGAGCCAATCGGCGGCGGTCGGGCCGCTGCGCGGATCCATGCGCATGTCGAGCGGACCGTCGTGCTGGAAACTGAACCCACGCGCGGGCTCGTCGAGCTGGGGGGAAGATACACCCAGATCGAACAGGATCCCGTCGACTCCGCCCTGTACGCCGTGCATGTCCAGAAACCGCCGCAACGCCCCGAAACTTTCTTGTTCTATGAGGAACCGGGAGTCCGCCTGCGCCAGCTCCCGACCACTCGCCACCGCCGCCGGATCGCGATCCATCGCCAGCAGCCGGCCCCTGGGGCCGAGCTGCGCGAGGATTGCCCGGCTATGCCCTCCGCGCCCGTAGGTGGCATCGACGTAGATGCCATCGGTACGGATCGCGAGGCCTCCTGCCGCCTCCTCGAGGAGCACCGGAACGTGGTGATCCACCGTCACCCCTCCTGCGGCGTCGTCACGCCCCGACGACGCCGATCAGCGAGGCGTCCGGCGTGCCTCAGAGCGACAACTGCTCGAGTTCCGCCGGCAACGCGAGACCGTCGTCCGTATCGTTGAGCCAGCTGTCACGCCGCTCGTTCCAGCGCGTCTCGTCCCACAACTCAAACTTGTTGCCCTGCCCGAACAGGATGGCCTGCCGGTCGAGGGCCGCGAATTCCCGCAACTCCCGCGGCACCAGGATCCGGCCATGGCCGTCGAGATCGAGCTCGGAGGCGTAACCCACCATCAGCCGCTGCAGACGCCGCGCCTTCTGGTTCAGCGACGGCAGACGCATGAGCTTGCGCTCGATCTCTTCCCAGTCGGGGAGCGGATAAATCAGCAGGCAGTAGTCCGGGTCGACCGTGCACACCAGCCGGCCGTCGCAACGCTCGGCCAGCCGCTCGCGGTACCGGGCTGGAAACGCCAGCCGGCCCTTCGCGTCGAGAGTGATCTTGGTCGCCCCGCGAAACACGACAAATTGGGCACTGGAGCCCATTTCCTCCCACTTTCTACCACCCTCGGCCACTATAGATTTGCGACCACGGTGCGTCAACAGGATTTCTCAATTTTTTTCTTAGGCGACAAACGCTTAGCCGGCAACAGCGCAGTCCGCGCCGCAACTCCGCAGGGCGTCGGGAGGGAAATCAATTCCTTAGAGGATTTTTGTGGCGCTGAAACTAGCGCCGTTGCGGCGGGAGGTCATCCGCCGTCGAAGGATGAGGGACAGTGACCAATTTCCGCGAGCGGCGATGACGGAGCCGGGCCCGGTCGAAAATTGGTCACGGTCCGCTGTTTGAAGGAAGGAGCCGGCCGGTAAGCCGGGTTCTGTCGAGGGCGATCATCCATCTGGGACCGCTGTCACCAGCGGCCTCGAGCGACCTACCCGGAAGCCCGCGGGGCGACGGTGCGGGAACCGTTGCCGGCCCCCGCTGCTTCCCTATTTGGTCTTGCTCCAGGTGGGGTTTTCCGTGCCGCGGCGTGTTACCACCCGCGCGGTGCGCTCTTACCGCACCTTTTCACCCTTACCGCGGGCCCGAAGACCCGAGGCGGTATATTTTCTGTGGCACTTTCCGTGGGCTCGCGCCCCCCAGGCGTTACCTGGCACCCTGCCCGCCGGAGCCCGGACTTTCCTCCCGCAGGTTGCCCCGCGAGCGATCGCCTGGCCGGCTCCAGGAGCCACGGTAGCCCAAGGCGCGCCGGCGGGCAATCAGCCGTCGTCGGTCGGCGCATGCCGGCTGGCCAGGCGGTAGGCCTCGCGCCGCGGC
>JAKLLP010000346.1 GCA_023150055.1 Gammaproteobacteria bacterium
CGAGCAGGCCGGCGCGGGATCGGCCGAGGAGCGCGACGGTGGCGAGGGCGGTGCCGCCGCGAATACACCGCGGCAGGGTGCGGCCGTGGCGGATATCCCCGAGGACATTCCGGCGGATGGCAGCGGTGAGGACCAGGTCGCGCGCCAGCTGCGCGAGGCCGCCATGGCGGAGAAAGATCCCGCGGTGCGCGAGGCGCTGTGGGATGAGTACCGCCGCCACACGGGGATCCGCAAGTGATGACCAGCGCGGCCCGTGCCCTGCGCGCCCCGACGGTCGCTGTGCTGCTGCTCGCGCTTGCGGCCTGTTCCACGGCCCGCAACGTCAAGTACGAGTCCGTCGAACTCACGCGCACCGACCAGGAGATTCCCGCCGCCGAGCTGCTCGACGTCGGCATCGTGCTGTTCGATCCCGGGCTCCCCGAGGGTGACATCGATCCGGAGAGCCTGGTGTTCCCCGAAGTGCGTCGCGCCGAGTCGCGCATCATGCCCTATCACCTGAAAAGCACGCTCGAAGCGAGCGGGCACTGGGGGCCGATCTGGGTGCTGCCGGAGAAATCCGAGTCGGTGGACGTGCTGGTGTGGGGTCGCATCGAGCATTCCGACGGACTCGAAGTGGAGTTGCGTGTCGGCGCATGGGACGCCACGGGACGGGAATGGCTGAACAAGTCGTATGACACGCGCGTCCCCGAGAAGGCCTACTCGAGCTATCGCGACCCGGGCCAGGACCCGTACCAGGCCATTTACAATGAGATCGCCAACGACCTCCTCGAGGCACGCAGGAAATTGGCGGTGCGGGACCTGCAGGCCATCCGGGAGGTGGCCGAGCTGCGTTTTGCCGCGACCCTGGCGCCGTCCGTGTTCGACGGCTACCTGAGCAAGGATCGCAAGGGTCGCTACGCCATCGCGCGGCTGCCGGCAGCGGACGATCCCATGCTCGCGCGCATGCGTGCGGTGCGCGAGCGCGAGTATGCCGTCGTCGATACGCTGAACGAGTACTACGCCAATCTCTACTTCGACCTCAACAAGCCATACGAGGACTGGCGCCGGATGTCACGCGAGGAGACCCTGAAGTACCAGGACCTGAAGCGCTCGGCCATGCTGCGATCCCTGCTCGGCAGCGCGGCAATCCTCGGTTCGATCCTTTACGAAGGCTCCGGCGGCGACAACTCGGCGGTGACCGTGATCGGCGTCATGGGCGGCATCGAGGCCATCAAGTCGGGCATGGCCAGGTATGCCGAGTCGAGCATCGCTCGCGAGGGGCTGAGCGAGCAGGGCCGTTCGCTCGAGGCCGAGGCCGAGCCGTTGCTGGTGGAGGTCGAGGGCCAGACCCGTCGCCTGACCGGCACCGCCGAAGAGAAATTCAGGGAGTGGCGGCGCCTGCTCAGGGAAATCTACCGGACCCCTCCGGATCAGCCGCGCAGGGCTGAGCCGTCGTCCGCATGGAGCCGCTGGCGGCTGGACTCGAACTGGCCGGACGTTTCCGGCTGATCCGCGCCGTCGGGCGGGGCGGTCTCGGCGAGGTCTGGCTTGCCGAAGAGCGGGCCGAGTCGCGCAGGGTGGCGCTGAAGTTTCCTCACGAGGGACAGGCCGCGGCATTGCGCGCGTGTTTTGCGACCGCCGCACGGCTGTCCCACCCGGGGATCGTGGCGTTGCACGAGATCGTCGAGCAGCCGAGGCCTTTCCTCGTCATGCAGTACGTGGAAGGCAGCGACGTCGGGGCGCTGCGCGGCGCAGGCTATCGCGCCATCCTCGCCGCGCTGCTGCCCGTGGCCGAAGCGCTCGAGTACGCGCACCGCCAGGGCGTCGTGCATCGCGATCTGAAACCCGCCAACGTGCTGCGTGATGCGCAGGGGCGCTCGTTCCTGACGGACTTTGCCGCCACGGCGGCGGCCGGCGGCGGCACCTTGCCCTCGATGAGCCCGCAACAGCTCGACGGGGCAGCGCCGGTGCCGGGCGATGACATCTACGGTTTCGGCGCCCTGCTCTACGAATTGATCGCCGGGGCGCCGCTGTTTCATCCGCAGGTGACCGCCGAGCGCATCCGCACCGTGCAGCCGGCCTCGCCCGAGACCGATCTCGCCGGCGAGCCTCTGCCGGCCGCGCTGCGCGGCTTACTCGCGGCGTTGCTGCGCAAGACGCCCGCGGAACGACCGCCCGGGATGGGCGCCGTCCGCGATGCCCTCGAGCAGATCCTGCTCGCGGGGGCGGAGCAGACGGTGCGCGGGGCGGCCAAGCTGATCCGACCGGTCCAGCGGGAGCGGTCCGGGGTGCCGGCGGGCGATTCGCCGGTGGTGCCGGGTGAGAGGCGCGGCGCCGGACTGCCGGCTTCCGTCGTGTTCGCCGCGCTTGCCGTGCTCGCCGTGCTTGCCGCTATTGTCGTCTTCTACCTGCCGATCATGGTGCGCGGACGCGCGCCCGCCGCACCGGAGATTGCCGTCGCGCAGGTGGCTGACGCGCCGGCGGCTGCGGCCGAGCGGGAGCCGGCCACCGTATCGCAAGCGGCCTTCGACGAGGCTCTCGGCGCGTTTCTGCGTCGCGATGACGAGCTGCGCGCACTCAACGCGGAGCGCTGGGCCGGCGCAGACTGGTTGGAGCTGCGGCGGCTGGCCGACGCAGGCGACGCGGCATATCGCCGCCGTGACACGGCCCAGGCACTGCAGAACTACCGGGATGCGGCCGCGCTCGCCGACCGCCTGCTGTCGCAGGCGCCCGCCGTGCTGACCGAGGCCCTGCGCGAGGGCGGGGCAGCGCTCGATGCGGGCGATCAGCCGCGTGCCATCGCGAGTTTCGAGCGGGCACTGGCGCTCGAAGGCGGCAACGAGGCGGCGCGTCGCGGCCTCGAGCGGGCGCGCAATCTCGATCGGCTGCTCGCGTTGATGGCCGCGGCCGAAACGGCCGAGGCTGCTGGCGACCGGACCGGGGCCCTCGAGTCGTACCGGCAGGCCGTGGCGCTCGATCCCGCGGCGGGCGAGCCGCGCGCAGCAGTAACGCGGCTCG
>JAKLLP010000347.1 GCA_023150055.1 Gammaproteobacteria bacterium
GGACGCGCCCGATCCCGCGCAGGGATGACTGCTGCCCAGATGCTGGAATCGCCGCCGGCCGGTTGCCTGCTGCTGTTCGGAACCGAGGTGCAGGCGGACAGCGCGGCGGGTGAGGCGGCCCTGTCTGCGCTGTCGGGGCCTGGCCTGGTGGTTGCGTTCACGTCTTATCTCGATCAGGCACTCTCGACGTTCGCCCACGTGGTCCTGCCGCTGGCCACCTTTGCGGAAAATGCGGGCACTTACGTCAACGCCGAGGGCCGATGGCAGAGTTTTGATGCCGTCGTGCGCGCGGTGGCGGAGTCACGGCCGGGCTGGAAAATCCTGCGTGTGCTCGGCAATCGGCTCGGCATCGAGGGCTTCGACTACAGCACCGCGAGTCAGGTTTGCGACGAGGTCCGCCAGGCGGCGGGGTCCGGCCTTCCCGATAACTGCGCCGCTGCGCGCGCCGTCCCCGAGCAGCGCTCGACGTCGTCGGCGACGCTCGCCGACCTCGACATACCAATGTATCAAGTCGATCCACTGGTGCGGCGCGCACGCAGTCTGCAGCTTGCCGGGGTCCGTGACCTGGCGGCCAGCACGATTCCCGCGCGGCGGCGTGCCTGAGGACAGTTGATGCTCGAATGGCTCGATAACCTGCTCAGTTTCCTGCCCGATCCGTTGCGGGCTTTGGTCATCATCGTGGTGCAAATCGCTCCGCTGCTGATCACGTTGATCCTGTGTGTCGCCTTCCTGACGTACCTGGAACGCAAGATCATCGGCTACATGCAGGTCCGGATCGGTCCGAACAGGGTGGGACCCCGCGGCTGGTTCCAGCCGTTTGCGGACACGATCAAGTTGATTCTCAAGGAAGTGATCATACCGAGCCGTGCGAACCGCTTCCTATTTCTCACGGCACCGTTGTTGTCGATTGTGCCGGCGCTAGCCACCTGGGCGGTGATACCTTTGTTTCCGGGATTTGCCATCGCCGAGATCGACGCGGGTCTGCTATACGTCCTCGCGCTGACGTCACTCGGCGTCTACGGCGTCATTCTCGCCGGCTGGGCGTCGAACTCGAAATACGCGTTTCTTGGCGCTATGCGCTCGGCGGCGCAGATCGTGGCCTACGAGATCGCGATGGGGTTCGCACTGGTCGGCGTTCTCATGGCCGGCGGCAGTCTGAACCTCGGGACCATCGTCGAGCGGCAGATGGGCGGCTTTCTGAACTGGTTCTGGTTGCCACTGTTCCCACTGTTCATCGTCTATTTCATCGCAGGTGTGGCTGAGACCAACCGGGCTCCCTTCGACGTCGCCGAGGGGGAGTCGGAAATCGTCGCGGGCTTCCACGTCGAGTACTCCGGCGTGGCGTTCGCGATTTTCTTCCTTGCCGAGTACGCCAACATAATTCTGATTGCCGCCCTTACGGCCGTAATGTTTTTTGGCGGCTGGGAGTCGTTTTTTGCAGGGTCATGGTTTGCGTTTCTCGACGGCACGCCGCTGGAGTTTGTCCGTTGGCCGTCGCTCGCATGGCTGGCCGTGAAGATCGCCTTTTTTCTTTTTTGGTTCCTGTGGCTGAGAGCGACCTTCCCGCGCTATCGCTACGACCAGATCATGCGACTGGGGTGGAAAGTGCTGATTCCCGTCACGATCGTCTGGATCATGGTCGAAGGGGTGATGGTAGTGGCCCAGGTAGGTCCCTGGAGTGGTGCGACATGAGCAGTCTTGTTTCCGTCATAAAGACTTTTTCGCTGTGGGAGCTCCTGCAGGGACTGCGGGTCACACTACGGCACTTTTTCGTCAAGAAGATCACGATCCAGTATCCGGAGGAAAAAACCCCTCAGTCAGTTCGGTTCCGGGGGCTGCACGCGCTGCGACGCTATCCGAACGGGGAAGAGCGCTGTATCGCCTGCAAGCTTTGCCAGGCGGTATGCCCGGCTGCGGCCATTACGATCGAGTCGGATGTTGCACCGGATGGAACCCGGCGGACGACGCGGTACGACATCGATCTTTTCAAGTGCATTTACTGCGGCTTCTGCGAGGAAGCTTGCCCCGTCGACGCCATCGTCGAAACGCGGATCTTCGAGTACCACATGGAGAAGCGGGGCGAAAACATCATGAGCAAGGACAAATTACTCGCCATCGGCGATCGCTACGAGGCCATGATCGCGGCCGACAAGCTCGCCGATTCCCGCTACAAATGAACTCGTACGGCCAGCAATAACACATGCTAACGACAGCGATCTTCTGGATTACGGCGACGGTCCTCGTCGGCTCGGCTCTCGGTGTGATCACGTCCCGAAACCCGGTGTTTGCCGCTCTTTTTCTGGTGTTGAGTTTCGTCACCAGCGCCGTGTTGTGGCTGCTCATCGAGGCGGAGTTTCTCGCCCTTGTCCTGGTGCTCGTCTATGTGGGCGCCGTGATGGTGCTTTTTCTTTTCGTCGTGATGATGCTCGACGTCAACATGACGGTCCTGCGCGAGGGCTTCGCCCGTTATGCCCCGTGGGCGACGATCTTTGCCGGTGTGATCGTCTTCGAACTCGTGAGCGTCATCTGGGCCACCGGGTCGGGACTGCCGGTGGCCAATCTGCTGGCCGGGCAGGCGCCCGGGCACAGCAATACCGAAGAGATCGGGCTGGAGCTGTTCACAAAACATGTGGTCGAGTTCGAGCTCGCCGCCTTCATCCTGCTGCTGGCGATCGTGGCAGCGATCATGCTCACGCTCAGGCAGCGCCCGGGGCTGCGCAGGCAGAATGTAGCCGCGCAGGTGGCGACCAGGCGCGCCGATCGGGTGCGTCTTGTCAGGGTTGAGCCGGAGCGCGAGTGATGATCACGCTGACGCACTACCTGGTGATCTCGGCGCTGCTGTTTCCTCCGTTCAATCTCGCCGCGCTGGTTCCGGCCGCGCTTGTGCCGATGCTGTGGGCGATGCATCGGGAGGCATCGATGCGGCGGCGGATCCTGGCGGGCTGGCTGGCGGGCTGCGTGTACTGGATGGTCGTG
>JAKLLP010000348.1 GCA_023150055.1 Gammaproteobacteria bacterium
GTCACGCAGGTCAAAGTTGCCAAAACCGGACAACTTGACCTGTTCTCCAGTCGCCAGTGCCCCCCGCAGGTCTTCAAAAAACAGATCTACGAGTTCCCTGGCTTCACGCTTGTTCAGTCCAAGCTCATTGAAGAGTGATTCTGCCATATCGGCTTTTGTCAGAGCCATGGTATTCGCTTCACGCCTTATTCTCGGAATGTTGCCTGCAGTTCCCGGACCAGTGCGGAACGCGTCCGCTGCAGGGTGGCGTCGGCCTCCTCATCCGTAAGGGTGCGGCATGTATCCTGTAAAATCAAGCCTATAGCGATGCTTTTTTCCGTGCTGGCGATCTGCGGGCCCATGTATATGTCAAACACGGACACCTCTCTCAGGAGGGGCGAGGCCGCCTCCCGGATCACATCGATGAGCACCGCTGTCGCCACCTCGCGCGAGACCACGATGGCCAGGTCTCGTCGAACGGCTGGGAATTTCGAGATCGCCGAATACGCCGGCCGGGCCTTCTGAAAGAGGGCGCTGGCGCTGACCTCGAACAGGCTGGCAGCCGCCAGTTCCATGTCAGTCCCCAGCGCGGGATGGATCTCTCCGACCCAGCCAATCCGCTTACCACCGATGAGCACCGCTGCCGATCGCCCCGGATGAAGGGCGGGATGCGCACGGCTCTCGTAGCACACGTCCCCGGACTTGCCCGCCAGCGCCAGTAGTGCTTCGAGGTCGCCCTTGATATCAAAGACATCCGCCCGTGCTGGTGCTATACCCCATTGCTCCGGATATCGAGCACCCACAACGAGACCGGCTACACGGGTTTCCTCGCCGTTCTCGCTGAAACGGGTGCCGATCTCGAACAGGCGCACACGAGGCTGTTGCCGACGCACGTTCGCGCATGCCGCCTGAGCCAGACCCGGCCACAACGACTGTCGCATGACGGCCATCTCGGCCGAGATCGGATTGGTCAGGGTCAGCCCGGTCAGGCTCTTCGCGCCGAATTTTTCCGAGAGGTCAGCGCCAATGAAGCTGTAGGTGATGACTTCCTGAAAACCTCGCGCGACCAGCGTGGCCCGCAGCACCGCCAGCGGATCAGCCTCTTCGCCTGCGCCAGCCAGGTGCGCAATGGCGGTGCCGGGCGCGGCCGGTATGCGCTGGTAGCCGTAGACGCGGGCAACTTCCTCGATCAGGTCTTCCTCGCGTTCGACATCGAAGCGCGCGGCCGAGGGTGTGACGACCCAGCCGTCGGCATCGCTCTCCACGGTCATTCCGAGCCGAGGCAGTATATGGTCCACGTCCGCGCAAGGCGCGTCGGTGCCAAGGACACGGCTCAGCCGGGAGCGACGCAGGCGCACCGGTACCCTCTGCGGCACGTGCATTTCGGAGTGCAGGTCCGTAACCGGTCCCGGGCTGCCACCGGCAATCGAGGTGATCAGCGCGGTGGCGCGCTCGATTGCGCGAACCTGCCCGCTCGGGTCGACACCTCGCTCGAAGCGCAGTGATGCATCGGTATGCCTGCCCAGACGGCGGGCTCGACCTGCGATCGCCGCCGGGGTGAAGAATGCCGACTCGAGAAAGACATTCGCCGACCCAGCGCAGACGGCCGTGGAATCGCCGCCCATTATGCCCGCCAGCCCGATCGGCGCATGGTCGTCGGCGATCACCAGCATGTCGGCATCGAGCATGGCAACCATGCCGTCGAGGAGTCGTACCGACTCGCCCGCACGGGCCCGACGCACGACGATACCGGTCTGCTCGAGGCGGCCCAGGTCATAGGCGTGCATAGGCTGCCCGGTTTCCATCATGACGTAGTTCGTGACATCAACGACCAGGCTGATGGGCCTTACACCGACACGCCGTAAACGTTCCCTCATCCACAAGGGAGTCTTCATTACTGGATCCACTCCCCGGATGATCCTGCCGGCAAACCGCGGGCAGTCTGCCGGCTCCTCCACCCGGACGGCCAGGCTCTCGTCCGTCACGGCAGGAATGATCGCGTTTTTCTGCTCGGCAAGCTCTACGGCCAGCGCGGCCGAGACCTCGCGGGCTACCCCGCGTACACTGAAACAGTCGGCGCGGTTGGGGGTTACGTTCAGATCCAGCACGACATCGCCGAGCTGAAGAATTTCACAGGCATCTGCGCCGGTAACAAGCCCAGGATCCAGTTCCAGCAAACCCGCCGACTCGTCTTCGAGGCCGAGCTCGCTCGCCGAGCACAGCATGCCCTCCGACGATTCACCCCGGATTCGAGTGGCCCGGATCGTCAGACCGCGTGGCAACTGCGCTCCCGGAAGCGCCGTGGCATAGATGCCACCCGCCCGGACGTTAGGCGCCCCACACACGACGGATATGGTGTTGCCTCGACCGACGTCGACACGGCAGATCGTCAATCGGTCCGCGCCCGGATGGCGCTTCGCCTCCAGGACCTGGCCGATGACCACATTGCCGGACACATGGCCGACGCGGGTTACCGAGTCCACCTCCAGGCCGAGCATGGTCAGAAGGTCCGCGAGGTCATCGGGTGCAAGCGTGTGGCGGACCCATTCCCGCAGCCAGGAGTCACTGATCTTCATGCGCAGTCACTCACCTGAACTGCCGCAGGAAGCGCAGATCATTGTCGAAAAACAAACGCAGGTCATCGACCCCGTAGCGCAGCATCGTCAGTCGCTCCACACCCATGCCGAATGCAAAGCCGGTAAACCGCTCGGGATCCACCCCCGCTGTCTCGAGAACTGCCGGATGAACCATTCCACAGCCGAGTATCTCCAGCCATCGACCGGATTCCGCCCGTACGTCAACCTCCGCAGAGGGCTCCGTGAAGGGAAAATAAGACGGGCGAAAGCGCAGTTCAGCATCCCGCTCGAAAAACCGCTCGACGAACTCATGGAGCAGCGCTTTGAGATTAGAGAAACTCACCCCTTGATCGACCACCAGGCCTTCCACCTGGTGAAACATCGGCGTGTGAGTCATATCCGAGTC
>JAKLLP010000349.1 GCA_023150055.1 Gammaproteobacteria bacterium
GCTCAAGGCAATCTGGAAGGACATATGTCGTCTCCTTTGGGTAAATCGATGCGCGCGGCTCGCCGCCGGCGTCAGTAAATGGCCCGCACGTCACTCAGCGCGAGGGTCTGCTGGTCGTCCGTCGTGATCTCGGTGCGCCGGCCGTCACCGCCGAGCGAAACACTCGTCACGCGCTTGGCCAGCAGGATGTCGGCGGCTGTCTCCTCTGCGCCGTTGCGAAATCCTGCTGCGAACCGGTAGTCGCCGGGGGCAACGCGTTCCCCGGAGGCATTGGTGCCATCCCACTCGAAGTTGGCGAGCCCAGCGCTGCGCAGACCGAGCGGGATCTCGCGCACCAGCGAGCCGTTGCCGTTCAGCACCCGCACGAAGCCGGTCTGCGTGGAAGCAGGCAGGTCCACCGCTCCCTTGACCATGCCTTCCGGGTCGAGGCGGGCATCGCCGGACGGGGCCAGCACGCTGCGCCCCACCACGCTGGCGGCCTGCAGCGCCTGTCCTGCGTAGAGCGAGTCGGCGAGGTTCGTGACGGAGCGGTTCATCTCGGCTATGCCGGCCACGTTGGACACCTCGGCAAGCTGCGACAGGAACTCGGAGGGATCCTGCGGCTTGAGCGGGTCCTGGTTGCGGAACTGGGTAATCATCAGCATCAGGAACTGTTCCTGGCCGAGCTCGGTGCGGTCTTTCTTGTTCGTGCCCTGCAGCTGGTAGCTGGAGCCGAGCGCGCCGAGAATCCCGTTGTCGCTGCTGGTATTGATGCTGCTCATGGATCAGTGCTCCTGAGGGTTCTACTGGCCGAGGGTGAGGGTGCGCAGCAGCAGCTCTTTCGAGGTGTTCAGCACCTCGATGCTGTTCTGATACGACCTCGAGGCCGAGATCATGTTGACCATCTCGTCGACGACGTTGACGTTGGACATGTAGACGTAACCTTCCGCATCGGCCTGGGGGTGACCCGGCTGGTAGACACGGGGCGTCTCTGCCTGGCTTTCGACGACGCCGGCGACGCGCACCGCGGCGCTGGCTGCCTCGGTGAGGGGGTCGGACACGCCCTGGTTCTGCATGACCGTCTGGAATACCGGTTGACGCGAGCGGTAGGCGTCTTCCGGCTTGCCGGCCACGCTGCTGGCATTGGCGAGGTTGCTCGCGGTGGTATTCAGGCGCACCGACTGGGCGCTCAGGGCCGAGCCGGCGATATCGAAAATACTGAACAGGGCCATGATCAGCGACCTCCCGTGATGGCGGCGCGCAGCCCGCGGATGCGCTGGTCGAGGAGCGCAAGCGACGCCTGGTAGCGGGTTGCGGTTTCTGCGACTGCCGCGCTTTCCTTCTGGGCATCGACCGTGTTGCCGTCGAGGCTCGGTTGTTCGGGTACGCGATACAGCGCCTGCGCGCCTCCGCCACCGGCATCGGGTCCTTTTATATGGCCCGGGTGTGTTGCGGCCAGGGTGACGGGTGTGTCCTGATCTGCCGCCTGCATCGCGGCGCGGAAATCGATATCGCGCGCCTTGAAGTTCGGCGTGTCGGCATTGGCGATGTTCGCGGCCAGCAGCTCCATGCGCTGGCTCGCCGCCGTCAGCACCCGCTCGTGCGGTGCAAACACCTTGTTGACATCGAGTGACATCGGTTGCACTCCCTCAGCGATCGTCTGGAAGGTGAAATGCAAGAGCCGTGCCACCGTTGGGTCCGCGTCATGGCGGTATGGCATGGGCTCGAGGGGGCGGCAAGTGTTCGCCGGTCGAGCGGCAGAACGCGGTAGTTATGGCAGCGGTTTGCCGCTGCAGGCCGTTCAGCGGTTTTTCAGGGGGTCTGTCGAGACCGCGGCACGCTTCTTGCAAACCTGTGCATCGGGATGAATACACACGTACGACAATGCAAGAGGCGGGCCGCGTTCGCGGCCGTGCTGCTATGTGGTCTCACCGCAGGATCGATCGCGATGGCGACGGCGTCCTGGCAGGACCACGATGCGATCCGCACAGCCGCGGAAGACGCCGTGCGCGCCCGCCTGAACGACCAGAATGGAGAGGTGTTGGTGCGTGCGGATGCGCTCGATCCGCGGTTGCGCCTGCCAGCCTGCGAAACGGCGCTGCTCGGCGAGACGCCGCAAGCCTTGGCCGAGTCGGGGCGGGTAAGCGCCCGTGTGAGCTGTACCGCTGCCAGTTCATGGCGGCTGTTCGTCCCGGTGCAGGTGTCCGTGCAGAAAGATCTCGTGGTGACGACCACGCCGCTGGAGCGTGGCAAGGTTTTGGCGGCAGCCGACGTGAAATTGGCGAAGCGCGACGTCGGCTCGGCTCCGAACGGCTACCTCACGTCCCTGGAGGCCGCGATCGGACAGGTGGCGCGGCGGAACGTCCCGGCGGGCGCGGTGTTGTCGCCGGTGCAGCTCGACGCCCCGGTACTCGTCGTGCGCGGTCAGCCCGTGACGCTGGAGGTCCGCTCCGGGGGGATCGTGGTGCGCATGGCCGGCCTCGCGAAGGCCGACGGCTCATTAGGCGAGAGCATTCCAGTACAGAACACTTCGTCTGGAAGGGTTCTGCAAGGCATTGTAAGGAATGAGAAATCTATCGAAGTCCTGTTACCCTGAACCGGGCAGACTACGCGCTGTCCCGGATCCCGCTAAAGGAATCGGCCGCCAGTGCCGATAAGCCTTGCGGGCAGCCCGTTGGCACGAACAGAGAGTGATGTCATGGCAGACAAGATCAATGGCTACGGACGAGTCGGCCTCGATGTAGGCCCCAGCCGTACCCGCGCGGTCCAGCGCAGCGAGGGCGAGGGCAAGTCGACCGAGACACGCGGCGCGCGCCCGGCATCCGATGCCGTGCAACTGACCGATACCGCCACCCGGCTGAAAGCAATCGAGGCGCGGCTCGCCGAGATACCCGACGTGGACAAGGCGCGGGTGAACGAGCTTCGCGAGCGGATCGAGTCCGGGCAGTATCGCCCCGATCCGGCGCGGATTG
>JAKLLP010000034.1:0-4438 GCA_023150055.1 Gammaproteobacteria bacterium
AAACAAGCGCGAACCGGAAAATGGGGGATCCAGATGTCGAACAGCAAACATTGGTTTCGGTCGGTAGCGATCGCGGCCGCATCATCGTGGCTCGGTCTCGTTGCGATCAGCGCGCAGGCAGCACCGATCGACCTGACGGCCGGATACCCGGACCTCACGACGTTCAACGCGAGCGTCAACTACACCTACGTGGCGGTCTGCCAGAACAGCAGCGGCTCGAGCATAGGCACCTGCTCCGGTCCGCGTACCATCCCCCGCTGGGATCTGACCTACGGACGGTTGAGCGTCACAGGCTCGACGATGGCGCTCAACCCCGATGGTTCCGGCCTGATCGGGGTCAGCGGCGGCAGCTACAGCCTGACGGTGGTGCTCGGCTTCAATGGCACGGGCAGCGCGCTCTCCGGGATCCTCGGGACGGATCCGTGGAGCGGCGATACGCTCTACACCACCAGCCTCAGCGCCACCGGCACCACCAGCAACCCGAGTTTCCAGAGCGGCACGATCGTGACGGGCACGCCGACGGATGCGACCGCCTATGGCTATGCCTACCCGTTCGGCTTTGCCAGCGGCACACCCAACTCGTCGGGTACGTTCGAGTTCGTGTTCAACAACATCGGCGGCGACTTTGCTGCCTTTGGTAGCGGCACGGGCGGCATCATCATTGCCGTTTCGGGCCTGACGAATCCGGGCACCGGCTCGTGGGATTCGCAGGGAGTCAATTTCTGGAAGACCAGCCATAGCGCTACTAACGCTACGGTTAACACCTTCGTACCCGTGCCGGCCGCGGTCTGGTTTTTCGGCTCGGGGTTATTGAGTCTGTTCGGCACTCGTCTCGCGAGGAAGCACAAGGAAGTCTGAAGTCAGGGCAAGGGAAAAGAAAATAAAAAACACCTGCCTGCTGCGGCCGGAATCGGCGGGCGATCTTTAAGGCTACCGGCATTAGCCCAGTGGAGACAAAAATGAGAATCACTAAGTTCTTGACACGAATGTTGTCAGCCGGCGTCGTTTTGCTTGTTGCGCCGCTGGCGCTGGCGGGCAACGGGGCGCTCCTCGGGGTACAGGTCGATTATCCCCGAATTAACTTCACCGAAGGCGCTGCCAGCCAGGGCGCGACTTACGACGGTTCGACGCTGACGATCACGTCCACGCCGATCTTCCTGACGTTCACCAATGGCGGTACCGCGGAGTTCATCAGTTCGGGTAGCCTGACCATCACCGCGAACATCGACGGCGGCGGGGCCTTCTCGGGCGGCAGCTTCAGCATCTCGGGCAGCGTGACCGATACCGCGACCAGCAACAGCTACAGCGGCACCCTGCTCGCCGGCACGGTGGACGACTACGGCATCGTCGACGTCGGTGGCCCGGGCGGCACGGATCTCGCGGACTTCGACCTGACCGCGACCAGCGGCTCGCTCAAGTCGCTCTTCGATGCGGTGAACAGCAACGTGGCCATCGTCCTCAGCCTGGAGGGCTCCGGGTTCGCGGGCAGCTTCGCTGCCGCCTGGTCGGCAGATCGCGCCAAGGGCGATGCCGGCCCGCAGCCGTCGACACCCTCGCAGCCGCCACACACCATCGGCTACTGGAAGAACCATCCCGAGGCGTGGGGTGTCACGTCCATGACGATCTGCGGCAACACGCTCAACCAGACCGAGCTGATCAGCGTTTTGTCGGCCCCTCCCCGCGGTGATGTCACCATCATCATGGCGAAGCAGTTGATCGCCGCCCGGCTGAACGTCGCGGTGGGCAACAGCTGTCCGCTGACGACCGACGCCGAGGCCTGGCTCTGCAGCCACGGTGGCATCGGCGCCAGCCGCAAGCAATGGGATGGCGGAGAGGAGATCAAGGACGCGCTCGACGCGTTCAACAACGGCACGGGCAACTGCACGCTGTAAGACGCCCACAGCGCTCCTGGACGATCAAAGGCCGGCACGAGAGTGCCGGCCTTTTTTGTTGATCGGCACTGAAGTGCCTCCTACAGGGTGCTATCCCTGTGGCAGGGGCTTCAGCCCCGACTGTGTTTGGCACTGGCCTGGAGTCGGCACTGAAGTGCCTCCCACCGGGTGCTGCTTGCAGCGGCGCGGTCGACACGTACCGGTGTTGCCGTTCTCGTGTCGTGTCGCGCTAAAGGTCGGTGCGCGGTACAGGGCAGCGTGCTGGTTTATGCCGACAGCGCACCGGGAGGGGCTTCAGCCCCGACGGTGCTTCGCGCTGGGCTGGGGTCGGCACTGAAGTGCCTCCTACAGGGCGCCGTCCGGCATCAGCGGTGAACTGTCCCTCCTCTTTCATGGTCAGTCGCGACTGTTGCATTTCGAGCTCGCGCGGCGGCATCCTGCCATGACAGCCCGCAAGGCAAAGGGGCCTCTCATGCAGGATATCGATCTTGACCGGCGGGAGCTGCTCGGCTTCCTGCTGCGCTCGCCGTTGCTCTGGGCCGCGGCAGCGGCGTTACCGGACGCCGCCCGGGCCCGGCCGGAGCTGGCGGTCCCGGAAGCGGTCAGCGATGCCCTCGACGTGTTCCAGATCGAGCGGGCGGCACGCGCCAGGCTCGACCTGCCGACCATCCACTTCATCGTCAGCGGCGCCGACGACGGCAAGACCATGCAGGCGAACCGCGACGCCTTCGACGACTGGGCGATCCGCGTGCGCCGGCTGATCGACGTGAGTCGGATCGACCTGTCCCGCGAAGTGCTCGGCGAGAAACTGGCGGTGCCGGTGATTCTTGCGCCGGTCGGCAACCAGCAGTCCATCCACCCCGACGGCGAACTCGCCAGCGCGCGCGCGGCGAAACAGGCGGGGCAGGTCCTGATCGGCTCGACCCTGAGCAACTTCATCGTCAGCGAAATCGCGAGGGAGGCCGGGCCGCTGTGGTTCCAGCTCTATGCCTCAGCCGACAGGAAGCTGACGGAGAAACTGATCGGTGGCGCGGAGGAGGCCGGCTGCCGCGTACTGGTCCTGACCGTGGACTCCAACACGCGCGGTAACCGCGAAGGCGAGCGTTGGTGGGCGCGTGCTGCGGGCGGCCCGGCGGAGGGAACGCGAGCGGCGCTGCGGCTCGGCAACTTCGAGGGCTACCCCGGGCCACCTCGCGTCGGCGATGCCGCGCTCGACTGGAAGTCCATGGACTGGATCCGCTCGCGCACGCGCATGAAGTTGGTGCTCAAAGGCATCGTGACCCGTGAGGACACCGAACTTGCCCTTGCGCATGGGGTCGACGGTATTGTCGTCTCCAACCATGGCGGCCGCCAGGAGGAGAGCCTGCGCGCCACGCTCGGTTGCCTGCCCGAGGTCGTGGAGGCCAGCGCAGGCCGGGTGCCGGTGCTGATCGACGGCGGGTTCCGGCGCGGCACGGACATCTTCAAGGCGCTCGCTCTCGGCGCGAGCGCGGTCTGCATTGGCCGGCCGTATCTGTGGGGGCTCGGCGCATTTGGCGAGGAGGGCGTGGCGCGGGTGCTGGTGATCCTGCGCGAGGAGTTGAAGCGGATCATGCAGTTCGCGGGGACGACGTCGCTCGCGGCGATCAACGCGTCGTATCTCGAGCGGCGCTCGTAAGAAGGGCTTGCAACCATCGGCACTGAAGTGCCTCCCACAGGGTGCTCCCCCTGTGGGAGGGGCTTCAGCCCCGACTGTGTTTGGCGCTGGCCTGGAGTCGGCACTGAAGTGCCTTCCACAAGGTGCTGCTTGCAGCGGCGCGGTCGATGCGTACCGTTGTTGCGGTTCTCGTTGCGTGTCGCGCTAAAGGTCGGTGCGCGGTACAGGACAGCGTGCTGGTCTATGCCGCCAGCGCACCGGGAGTCGGCACTGAAGTGCCCCCTTACAGGGTGCTGTCCGGTGCGAGCACCGTGTCGCGCGCCTCGGCGTCGGGCAGGGTGTCCGGGAAGTCGCGGTTGAAGTGCAGGCCGCGGCTCTCGTGGCGCAGCTGCGCGCAGCGGATGGTGAGCTCGGCGACGAGCGCCAGGTTACGCAGCTCGACGAGATCGTTGGTGACGCGGAAGTTGCCGTAGAACTCGGCGATTTCTTCCTGCAGGAGCTCGACCCGGTGGCGCGCGCGTTCCAGGCGTTTGTTGGTGCGGACGATCCCGACGTAATCCCACATGAAGCGGCGCAGCTCGTCCCAGTTGTGCGCCACGACAACTTGTTCGTCCGGGTCGGTCACCCGGCTCTCGTCCCAGGCCGGCAGTGCTGTCGGCTCGGGCGCGCTCCCGGCGAGTTCGCGCTCGATCCGGGCCGCGGCCGCGGTGCCGAACACCGCGCATTCCAGCAGCGAGTTGCTGGCGAGGCGATTCGCGCCGTGCAGCCCCGTGAAGGTGCATTCGCCGACCGCGAACAACCCGGGAAGGTCCGTGGCGCCGTCGATGTCGGTGACGACGCCACCGCAGCTGTAATGGGCGGCGGGAACGACCGGTATCGGTTCGCGGGTGATGTCGATGCCGTATTCACG
>JAKLLP010000034.1:4448-11694 GCA_023150055.1 Gammaproteobacteria bacterium
CGGCAGCGCGCGGCGATATTGGGAAAGAGCCGCCGCACGTCGTCGGCGTTCTTGTGGCTGATGTCGAGAAACACGCACTCGAAGCCGCCGCGTTTCATCTCGTAGTCGATGGCGCGCGCGACGATGTCGCGTGGCGCGAGTTCTGCCCGCGGGTCGTGGTCGGGCATGAAACGGCGGCCGTTCGGCAGCAGCAGCTGCGCCCCTTCGCCTCGCACGGCCTCCGAGATCAGGAACGACTTCGCCTGCGGATGGTAGAGACAGGTGGGATGAAACTGCACGAACTCCAGGTTCGCGACCCGGCAGCCGGCGCGCCAGGCCATGGCAATGCCATCGCCGGTGGAGGTGTCGGGGTTGGTCGTGTAGAGATAGGTCTTGGCGGCCCCGCCGGTGGCCAGGACGACCGCGCGGGCCGCGTGCGTGCGGACATGGCCGCTGGCCCGGTCGAGTGCGTAGGCGCCGAGACAGCGGTTCGCCGCGCCCGGATGCAGCTTGGCCCGGCTGATGACGTCGATCGCGATCTCGCCGTCGAGAACGGTGATGTGCCGGTTCTCGCGCACGCGTTCGGCGAGCGCGCTCACGATCGCCTGCCCGGAGGCGTCGGCGGCATGCACGACACGGCGCCGGGAGTGGCCGCCCTCACGGGTGAGGTGCAGTGCGCTGTCGTTCTCGATGCAGGTGAAGACGACCCCCTGGTCCTGCAGCCAGCGGATGCTGGCCGCGCCGGACCGCGCGACGTGCTCGACGACGTCGCGGTGGCACAGGCCGGCGCCGGCGGTCAGCGTGTCCTCGGTGTGCAGCGCGGGCGAATCATCCGCGCCGATGGCCGCCGCCACGCCGCCCTGGGCCCAGCAGCTCGAGCTTTCCTCGAAGCCCTTCTTGGCGAGGAGCCCGATGCGGTGTCCCTGCGCGGCCAGCCGCAACGCCACCGACATGCCGCCAAGCCCGGCGCCGATGATGAGCACGTCGAAAATTCTTAGTTTCAATAGTTTAGAGGCTTTTTTGATTGTTGCTTCGAGCTAAGGGTCCGCCCTACCGGTCCACGGCCCTCTTGCTCGAACGGCTCGGCGGGTCACGGCGCGGCGTCAGGTCGTGCCCGATGCCCGCCCGACCGCGAGCATGCGCTCCACGGAGCGCTTGGCACCGGCGGCTACCTGCGCGTCGACCTCGATCGCCGGCGTGAGGGTCTGCAGGCTCGCGAGGATCTTCGGCAGCGTGATCCGCTTCATGTGGGGACAGAAATTGCACGGGCGCACGAACTCGACCTCGGGATATTCCACGGCCACGTTGTCGCTCATGGAGCACTCGGTGATCAGCACCACCTGGCGCGGCTTTTCGTCGGCGATGTGCCGGATCATGCCCGAGGTGGAGCCGACGTAGTCGGCCTCGCGCAGCACCTCCGGGGGGCATTCAGGGTGGGCCATGACATGAATGCCGGGTTGCGTCCGCCGGTACTCGCGGATCTCCTCCGGGGTGAAGCGCTCGTGCACCTCGCAGGCGCCTTCCCAGAGGATGATTTCCACGCCGGTCTTGCTCGCCACGTAACGGCCGAGATAGCCGTCGGGTATGAAGATGACGCGGTCCGATCCGAGCGACTCCACGACCTTCACGGCATTGGCCGAGGTGCAGCAGATATCGGCCTCGGCGCGCACGTCGGCGTAGGCGTTCACGTAGCAGACCACGGGCACGCCGGGGTGCTTTGCCTTGAGGCGACGCACGTCCTCGGCGGTGATGGAGGCCGCGAGCGAGCAGCCGGCCTCGAGGTCGGGCAGGATCACGAGTTTTTCCGGGCTCATGATCTTCGCGGTCTCCGCCATGAAGCGCACGCCGCAGAGCACGATCACGCCGGCATCGGTCGCCGCGCCCTGTTGGGCGAGCGCGAGCGAGTCGCCGCGGAAGTCGGCGACCCCGTAGGCGATCTCGGGCGTCTGGTAGTTATGCGCCAGGATGACGGCATTGCGCTCGCGCTTGAGTTCGTTGATGGCGGCCACGAGCGGCGCGTGCACGGCCCATTCCATTTCGGGCATGACGTGGCGGATGCGCTCGTAGAGCGGGCGCGTGACGCGCTCGACCTGCGGGGTGTAGGAGAGGGCAGTGGTGGTCATGGGCGAGGTGCGATCTTCAATATGCTCAAAATGAGTATAAAAAGCCTGAAAAATAGACCGGTCGGAACCGGCACCCGTTCATCCTAGTCGCCCGCCGCGCCCGCGGTCAACGCGCCCGGCGTCCCGCCGCGCCCGGCAGCCGCACCCCGGGGCCCTGGCGCTCGCGCAGCACCTCGCGGCGGAATCGGAACAGTTCCGCCGGGCGGCCGGGCGAGCCCGACTGGAGCGTGCCGGTGCCTTCGACCAGGCGCGCCGCGTTGACCAGTCGGCGGAAGTTCTGCTTGTGCAGGCGGATGCCGGCGAGCGCCTCGACCAGCCGCTGCAACTGCAACAGCGTGAAGGTCGGCGGCAGCAGCTCGAACACGACCGGGCGATACTTGAGCTTGCCGCGCACGCGCGCCAGCGCCGTCGCCAGGATGCGGCGATGGTCGAGCGCCATGCTGCGGCCGATGCCCCGCGGCCGCGACGACCGCGCGCGCTCGCGCCAGGCTTCTGCGACGAGACCGGCCTCGTAGAGCAGCTCATAGCGCTCCAGTGCCTGGAAGCCGTCCCAGCCGGCCCGCGTCAGTCCGAAGCTGATGGCGCCGCGTTCCTCGCGCTGGCGGCGCAGCGCTGCGCTCGGCGCCGCGGCGGACCATGCGGCCAGCGCCGCGATATGCGGTGCCGGGCTACCCGGTACGCGCCGGTCCTCCCACGGCAGGAAGTCGTAGGCGTTCTGCCACTGCGCGCCCACGCCGGCGGCGACGTGCTGTTCACGCACGAGGGCGAGGTAGGCGACCGAAACCAGCCGCGACCCGCCGTCGCGTTCGCGCGGATCACGGCCCCGGTCCGCGAACGTGTAGAGCTGCTCCACGTAACCCACCTCGATGCCGGTCTGCTCGAGACTCCCGCGGCGCAGGGCGATCTCCAGGGTCCGGTCGGTATCGGCGTCGAGCGGTCCGGAAGGCAGCGCAGGAGCGTCGGCGCGAGTCGCCCCCGTGTGACGTGCGTCACGCCGGTACACGGTGAGCACCCGCGGCTGGTCATCGGTCACCGCCAGGATGACGGCGCTGAGATTGAGGATGAGGGGCCGTGACATCGTTACGCCTGCCGGAGGAGCCGTGCCCGGAAATCATACAGGCGACCTGGCCGGCCGCCGCTCGGAAGTGGTGCGGGAGAACTGGGAGTGCCTTCACGGCGGCGGGCGGCCGGTGCGGGGCATCATGTCCGAGGCGATTGTGGAAATACCAGGGTCTGATGAGCGTTACGGCCGAGAAAGACGTCGTCTTCAGCGATTACGCGGCCTTCATCCGGGCGTTGCTGCCGCCGGCCCAGGGCCTCGTCTGTCATGACGCTGCGGGGCGGATGTTCTGGTCGGAACCCCCGGCCGAGGGCATGCCGGCGCTGACGGCGCAATACCGCGAAGCAGTCACTGCTGCCGCCGGCGACACGGCCCGCCCGGGGCAACTGCGGATCCCGCTCGGCAGCGTCTGTGCCTATCTGCTGCCGCTCGCCGGCGAAGGCGATCGCAGCCTCGGCGTGTTGACGGTGTTCCTCGATCGCCGGTCCGCCAGCATGGACCACGCGTTTCTCCGCAGCGTGCTGGCGCCGGTCCTGCGCGGCCTGCAGCGCGAGCTGTCCCTGCGATTCCGTATCGTCGATGCCCAGCGCAAGCTCCAGGTGCAGGCGGCCGAGGAACGCCTGCTGCACCAGGTGGAGAAAATCCTCCACGAGGGCGAGGCGTTCGAGCCCGCTCTGCGACGGATCCTCGAGCTGTGCTGCGGACACCTGGCCATCGACGGCGCCCTGCTGGTGATTCCCGACAAGCACATCAGCCTCGCGCAGGGGGCCGGTCTTTCCGCGGAGTCGGCGACCGCGCTCGGCCGGCAACTGATCGACTCCGCCCGTGCTCCGGGGTTCGACCGGAGCCACGTCCAGGAGACCGACGAGAACCTGTGGCTGCCGGTACAGGACGGCAACCAGGTGGCCGGGGGCATCTTCGCCCTGCGGGGGTGGCAGCGCTCGGGGTTCAGCCGGCGGCGCCTTGCGCGCGTCGCCCGTTACATCGGTTCGCATATCGAATCGATGCTGGAACGCGACTTCGACCCCCTCACCGGACTGGTGGCCTGGCCCGCATTCGAGCGGGAATCCGCGAGCGCGACCGCGGATGCCGCGACCGATGGTGCCGGTGTCGTGCTTTGCATGAATCTCGACCAGCTGCATGTCCTCAACGACACCTTCGGTCGCGAGGCCGGGGACGAATTGCTGCGCCGCTTTGCGGGCTTGCTGCGCGAGGTGCTGCCGGCAGCGCTGATCAGCCGGGCTACCGGGGACAACTTCTTTGCGCTGCTGCGCGATGTGCCGCTCGCCGAGGCGCGCCGGCTGGCCGAAGAGATCTGTGTGCGCGCACGCGACGCCGTTTATGCGCGGGGCGACATGACCTACCGCGCGACCGTGAGCATCGGCGTCGGTCCACTCGCGGCGGACAGCGAGGAGGCGGGCGACGGGCTAGCCGCGGCCCGTATCGCCTGCAAGGCGGCCAAGGAGCGGGGACGCAGCCGGGTCGAGGTGTACGAGTCTGCCGATGTCAGCATCATCCGCCGGGCCGACGACATCCAGCTTGCCGGCTACGTGCGCAACGCGATCGAGAACGGCCGGCTGGTGCTGGTGGGGCAGCGGCTGCAGGCGCTCAAGCCGGGCAGGATGCCGCATTACTTCGAGGTTCTCGTCCGCATCATCGACGACGATGGCGCCCATGTGTCGCCGGCCGAGTTCATCTCGGCCGCCGAGCGCTACCAGCTCATGGAGGAACTCGATCGCTGGGTGGTGGCCCGCGCGCTCGACATGATCACTGCCGCCGGTATCCATTCGGCCGAGAGCGGCGCGCGTTTCGCGATCAACCTCTCCGGGCAGAGCCTCGGCAGCGAGAACTTCCTGCCCTACGTGGAGTCGCTGATCGTGCGCAGCGGCGTGGCACCGGATCTGCTGACGTTCGAGATCACGGAGTCGGTGGCCGTCGCCCGCATGAAGCAGGCGCAGGCGCTGATGCATACCCTGAAGAAGCTCGGCTGTCACCTCTCCCTCGACGATTTCGGCACGGGCCTGTCCTCGTTCGCCTACCTGAAGCTTTTCCCCGTCGATACCCTGAAGATCGACGGCAGCTTCATCCGCGATGTGACGACCAACGTCGTCTCGCAGTCGGTGGTGGCGGCCATCGCGGAAGTGGCGCGCGTCATGCAGCTCGAGACCGTGGCCGAATACGTGCAGGACGAGGCTGCGCTGGAACTCCTGCGCAGTCTGAACATCAGCTTCGCGCAAGGGTACGTGGTGGGCGCCGCGGAGCCGCTCGAGCAGCAGATCGCGACCATCGCGCGTCCCGCGCGAGGGCGCAAGCGGCGGGCGCTGCCGTCGGCCGGCTGATCGGGCGCTCGCGGCGCGCAACCTCGTGTCGGACGCCACCCGTGGCGAGCGGGAGCGGCGCGGGTTCCTCGGGTACCATCCTGTGCCGATCGTCGTCCCTGCTGCAGGGGAGGAAACCCATGGACCTGCCTGGCCGCGCCGCTGCGCTGTTCGTGCTCCTCGTCGGGTCTGCCGTCGGCAGCGGCATCGCGTGTGCGCAACAGGTGCTGACACGCGAGTCGCTGTCGCAAGCCGACTACGTGGTCGGCCGTCGCGCCTTCCAGATGCGGTGCAGTGCCTGTCACACGCTGGCCGAAGGGGGCTCGCACCTCACCGGGCCGAATCTCTGGGGCGTGATGGGCAAGCCGGCCGGCACCCGTGACGGCTTCGGGTACTCGGATGCGCTCCTCGCCGCGGACATCAGCTGGACGCCGGACCGGCTCGACCGCTTCCTCGCCGACCCGGCCACCGACGTGCCCGGCAACAGGATGGCCGTCCCCGAAGGGGTGCCGAACCCGGACCGGCTTGCGTTGATCGCCTTCATGATGCTCGAGACCGGTGGCGCCGACTGGCCGAAGCCGGAGCTGCCGAAGGCGGTGGTCGATCCGGACCGCAGCAAGCCCGTCGCCGAGCGCTTCCCGAGTTTCTGGAACCACATGATGTCGAACACCACCCGCTACCGCATGGTGACGGCGGACGGCGAGCTCGTATTCAAGGCGTACTTCAATCGCGACGGGTCGATTACCTCCGACCGGAAGTCGATCCGCGGTTTCTGGCGGCCGGACGAGCGCGATTTCTTCTGCTACGCGCTCTACGGCATCCCGTTGCAGCCGGGCCAGCTGGTGGAATGCTTTCCGATGGTGGCGATGAGCATTCCGCGATTTGCCGAGCAGCTCTGGGAATCGAAACCGGCCGAGGGCGTGCAGCTCTACGGCGGTATCCTGCCGGGCAGGCCCTGATTCGGCTCATCGGGCCATTGCACGACACGTCCGGTGTACGACGCGGCGCGCCGCTGGTGGGGGCGCGATGCTCACTGGCGCGCCATGACGCAAATGACCGCCCTTGCGGCGGGAGGTCTCCGCCGCCGCTCCCGCCCTCGTTCATCGATACTCGCTTTGGGCGCGGACCCCCGCCTCCGGGCGGTCCGCAGTACCTTGACACCCATCACCGCCCTTGCGGCGGGAAGTCTCCGCCGCCGCACTGATCCCGGTTATGAAACCGGCAGGTCCACTGGGCCCTCGCCGCGCACCGCGCACAGGCGCTGGCGTACGGCCGGGCGCGGCGCGTACTCGCGCCCGTGCTGGAAGGCGACGATCTGGAGCGTCCCCGCAAAAGCGTCCAGCAGTTCGCCCGGCTGCAACAGGAAGGCGGGATTGCGCGGCCGGCCGAGGAGTTCATTGCCGGCGGCAAAGGTCTCGATGATCAGCACCCCGCCTTCGCGCAAGGCTGCGGTGAGTAGCCCGAAGTGCGGGCGGTGCAGGTAGTTGGTGACGACGATGCCGTCGAAGCGGCGTCCGGCGAGCGGCCAGGGCGCGACCTCGAGGTCTGCCTGCAGGATCTCCACGCGATCGGCTTCGCGCAGGTCCTCGATGCGGGAGAGGTCGATGTCGGCGGCCAGCACGCGAAACCCCTGCCCGAGCAGCCAGCGCGCGTGACGACCGCTGCCGCAGGCGAGGTCGAGCACCTCGCCGCCGGCCGGAATCAGCGCGGCATGCCGGCAGACCCACGGCGAGGGCGCGATATCGGGATCCGTGGGGCGCTCGAAG
>JAKLLP010000350.1 GCA_023150055.1 Gammaproteobacteria bacterium
AAGGCGGGCGTGTGGAGCCAGCGGAGCAGGATGCGGAGCGCCGCGGAACCCCGAGTGAGCGCAGCACAGGGATGTGCGCAGCGAACGTCCCGCCGCGACGTCACCGCCGCCAGACCACTTAGCAGGGCGCATGGCGCACGCCGACTCGCATCCCCGCCAATGGGCGAGGATTCCTTTTTGACTCGTCGCGAATCCACAGAGCCGCTAGCGCAGCGTTCCGGAAGTGTGTTCACGGCTTACCACCGAAAGTACCTCCCTCCGCAAGGGCGGTCGGGGCTGCGCGCGCAGCACCCTCCACGCTTATGTCACGCCGGACTCAATGGAAGCGTGACCCGTCTCGGCGACGGGCAGCGTCCTCCTCGACTAATCTCCTCGGCGCATGCGGCCCGCCTGCCGGCTCGACCTGTTGCCCGATGTTGTCATTGCGTTATTCCACCGCCTTCCTGCTCTTCGCCGGCACCCTAGCGGCGTGCTTCCTGATCGGCTGGGCGTATTGCCAGATTTACGTCAGCGCGCACTTCATCGCGCTCGACCGGCACCGCGAGACCCTTGGATCGATGCGCCGGCGCTATCGTCGCCGCCTGCGGTCGATCCGCGATGCCATGCTGCGGCACCGGTCCGCTGAGGAACAGCTGCGCGAGGAGCTGCGGGCAGCCACGGCGCGTCTCGCGGATGAGGCCAGGCAGCACCAGGAAGTCATTTCGGAAGCCGACCGGCTGCGGACGCAGCTCGCCGAGGTGCGGACCACGCGCGCCGGCAGCCGGGATGCCCTCGAGCAGTCGCTGGCACGGGAACGCGCACTCGGCAGGCAACTCGCTGATGCACTCGAGCGGCTCAATGCATTCGAGCGCGACGGTGCCCTGCTGCGCATCGAGCGCGACGAACTGTTTGCCTGCACCCAGCGGCTGAGGGCGCTGCCGGGCGCCGTCTCGGCAGCAGATGAGCGCGTCGGGCCCGGCGCGGCCAGCGATACGGTCCGCATCCGCACGGAACTCGCGGACCGCGATGCACGCATCCACGAGTTGCAGTGCGCGCTGCAGGATAGCGCCGCGCAGATCGCGGACCTCGAGGGCGAGGTCCACCGCTGGAAATACCGGATCGCCCCGCTGGCGCTACACCTCAAGCTCAAGCGTGAAAAGGCAAGGCAGGCAGCTGCCGCAGCGCAATCGGATCCGCTGAGATCGCTGCCCGAGCCGGCCACGGACGACCTCCGGCGAATACGGGGAATCGGTCGCGGGCTCGAGAAAAAACTGCGCGCCGCAGGGATCAGGACCTTGGCGCAGATCGCGGCGATGTCACCCGCCGAGCTTGCCCACCTCGCAGTGCGGGTCGGTGTCGCTGCCTCGCGGCCAGTGCGCGACCGCTGGGCCGAGCAGGCCCAGGCCCTGCGTCGTCCGGAACCCGTGGCGAGCAACGGCTGAGTCCCTCTGCCGGGTCGACGCAGCGGATTGCGTAGAAACCCTTATGTACCCCCCGCTGTCCGCTCGGGCATTTTGGCCCTCAGATGGACAATGGCTCGGGACTGGCGCCAACGCCTGTTTCGCGCCGACGGGGAGACTCACGATGCTCAAGTTAACCGGCCGCACCAAGGTCTCGGAGCTGCAGGCAGGTCCGCCCGGACTCATGCGCGCACTGCTGTCAACCGGAATATTCCGCGAGGGAGACGATCCCGAAGTCATGCTCGGACAGCTCTGCTGGACGTTCGGCTTCAACCCCGCAATCCTCATCATGATGCTCGAGGCGGCCAATGTGCCTGACGAGGTGCCGCCCTGCGATAGCGCCCCCTACGAGGCGATGTCGCTGCTCGAACTGGTCGAACACATCGAGCAGGTCCATCACCGCTACCTGCGGGAGGCCATGCCCGAGCTGACCGCCCTGACCGCTGCGGTCGCCGCCGCGCATGCCGATGACGAGCGCCTGGCCGAGCTCAGCAAGGAGATGGCCGGGATCGCCCAGGAACTCGATGCGCACCTGCTCCACGAGGAGGAAGCCCTGTTTCCCATGATCAGGGACATCGAGACGCGCGGGGAGGTCACGCCCACCCGCTGCGGCAGCGCGGTCGGCGGGCCCATCGCCTGCATGGAGAACGAGCACGAGGCGACCATCAAGACCCTCGGCAAGATGCGCCAGCTGACCGACGACTACACGGCCCCCGACCGGGCGCCGGCGCCATGGCGGGAGATGCTCGAGAAACTCGCCCGCTTCGACCAGGACCTGCGCGAGCACATCTACAAGGAAAACAAAGTGCTGTTTCCGCGCTCGGTCGATGCGCAGAGCGGCGTGAGGAGCGCTGCGCGCGCCTGAACCCGCAGCGGTTCAGGTAGACTTCGCGCCCATGAATGGGGGCGCTTCCGGCTGTTTTCCCGAACTGCGTCTCAGGCGCGGCGAGGAACGCCGCATCGACAGCGGCCACCTGTGGGTGTTCTCCAACGAGGTGGATACCGATCGCACGCCTCTCTCGGGCTTTGCGCCCGGGGCTCTCGTGCGGCTCATCTCGGCGCACGACAGGTTCCTCGGTTACGCGTACATCAACCCGCACACGCTGATCTGCGCGCGCGTTCTCTCGCGCGCAGAGTCGCAGCCGCCGGACCGCGCCCTGCTCGTGGCACGCCTGCGCGCGGCGCTTGCCCTGCGCGAGCGGCTCCATGCGGCGCCCTACTATCGGCTGGCGTTTGGAGAGTCGGACCGCCTGCCCGGCCTGGTGCTCGATCGTTACGGCGACACGCTCGTCGGGCAGACGACCACCGCGGGGATGGAGGCGCTGCGGGGCGAGATCGTGGCCGCAGCGACGGAGGTGCTCGGGCCCCTGCGCTTCATCTGGAAAAACGACGGCAACGCACGCGAACTCGAAGGACTGCCTCCGACGATAGAAGCTGCCGACGGCAGGCCGGTACCGGAGGCCGTGCAGGTGCAGGAGAACGGTGTGCGCTTTGCCGTGCCGCTTGCC
>JAKLLP010000351.1 GCA_023150055.1 Gammaproteobacteria bacterium
GCTCATCGAGCGACACCGCGCTTCCCACCCGCGCTGTGACCGGTGAGGTCTGCTGCAGGCCGAGCGCGAGCGCGGCCCCGGCGATGGCCGAGCGCTCGTCGCCACCAGCGCTCTGCAGGGGCCGCCCGGAGACCATGTACGACAGTGCATCGGCCTCGGACATCGCCGGATCTGAGAACACGCGGCTCTGCGTCCGCGTGGCCGGCCCCCGCACGAGGATGCCGGCCGTCACCCGCCGCCCCTCCCATTCCACCTGCCGCGAGGCCCGCAGATCGACGATCGGATCATCGAGCGGCCCGGCAAATCCGAGCGTACCGCGCTCGATGTCGAGCGACCTCCCATAAGCACCGATCCGGCCTTCGACGAGGCGCACCACGCCGAAACCCTGCGGCTCGCCCGAGTCGGACTGCGAGAGCTTCAGGCCACCGGCGAGACGCGTGTCGAGACCGAAGCCGCGCAACCGCACATCGTCGCCGAACCTGACGTCGATCTCGCCATCGAGTATCAGTGTGCCAGGGCCAGGCTGTGCCGGCGTGTCCCGGTCTGCCACGACGGTGTCTGCGGACGGCGACACCGCGCTCTGCGGCAGCTCCCGCACGACGATGTCGGCCTTCGGGATCAGCACCGTGCCGTCGACCCCGAGGCGCCCGTCCGCAAGACGCAGGGTGATGTCCGGAGAAGCCTGGACAAAGCGATCGGTGAGGCGCACCGCGTCGAGCCGCTCGCCGCGGAACCGGATGAAGCCAGCCGGTCCGCCCTGCGCAAGAGGAGTGATTTCCCCGGCTATTTCGAGCGGCCCACCGGCGCGCGCAGAACCCTGCAGGACGAGCGCGGCCCCACCGTCACCGCGCAGGTCGACTTCGATGTCCTCGATGCTCACGCCGATGCCGGTCAGCGCCGCAGCGCCGCCGGACAGCTGCGCGCTGCCGGTGATCCGCGGCTCGCCGAGCGCGCCCGCGACCACGATGTCGAGGCCGACTTCGCCCGCGACGTCGGCGAGACCGGCACTGTCGGCCAACAGCGGCACGAAGAGGGCGATATCCGGCAGGTGCGCCGTCAGCCGCCCCTCGACCGGTGACAGGGCGCCGAGCGGCGCCTCGGCCCGGCCCTCGCCGGAGAGCCGCAAGCCGGCCTCGCCGGCGAGCGTGATCCGGGCCTGCGCCTCGTCCGGGGTGAACTCCAGATCGAGGCGCACGGTGTCCAACCCCGCCGTCAACTCCTCCTCGTCACCGACGCTCGACAGGCGGGTCTCCTCCTGGACCCAGCTCGCCTGGCCTGTCAGCACGCCCTGCGCGAACTCGAGGGCAACCTGGCCGTGCGCGCGACCGGTGAGCGCCAGAGACTCCGGCAGCCAGGGCCGCAGGCGTTCGAGGCCGAGCTCCTGCAGCGTGGCCGCAAAGCTGCTGCGCGCCGCCGACCACTCCCCCGCGCCGAGGCACAGCGTGGTCGGCGCCTGCGTCCAGCAATGGGGGCTGACATCTGCGAAGCCCGCGCGCAGTCGCACCCGGGGCTCGCCCTCCAGCTGCCATTCACCGAGCGTGTCGAGTGCGACACGGGCCGCTTCGACCCGCTGCGTGAGCGTGACCCCATCCCAGTCGCCCGTGGTGGCGAGTTCGGCCCGCAACACGCCGTTGCCGAACCGCAGCTGCAATCGATGGTCGTCGAGCGTGCCCTGCAGGCCGGCATCCAGGTTGCCGAGC
The DNA here is from genome assembly GCA_023150055.1 of Gammaproteobacteria bacterium. Lineage (GTDB taxonomy): Bacteria > Pseudomonadota > Gammaproteobacteria > Steroidobacterales > QUBU01. The sequence continues at coordinate 1,701 of JAKLLP010000351.1, forward strand.
TGCTGCTCACCGGCACGGAGGTCATGAGCGGCCAGTTGCCCCTGTACTCGTTGCTCGTCATCGACACGTAACGTCAACCCGACCTGTGCAGCGCTGTTGCCATCGACGGTCAGCCCGACACCCCGGGCGGCGAGATCGATCACCGGGCGCGCCAGCGTGCCGGCGACCGTGCCCTCGGCGGTGACGTTACCGGCCACGGCGGGATACAGCAGCCCGAGCTCCGGGGCATCGAGCCTGAAGCGTCCGGACAGCCGCTCGCCGAGCGAGCCGTTCACCTCGAGGCGATTGGCACCTGCGCGCAGGCGTATGTCGTCGAAGCCGACCAGGTCATCGCGATACACCACGGTGCCGCTCCCGGCCAGCGGCCGCTCCATCAACTGGCCCTGCAGCGCGTCGATCGTCAGCCGCAGCTCGCCGGGCAGCCGGGCATCGATCGAGCCCTGGCCGGAAACACGGCCACGCAGTTCCGGGCGCAGCACCGCAGGGTCCAGGTTGGCGACCGACCATTGCAGTTGCAGCCGGGCATCGGCGCCGAGACTCAACCCGCCGCTCGCCTGCACCGTGCCCGCAGCGCCGGCGAGGGAGATCTGCTCGAAGCCGACCTCCTCGCCGCTACCCTGCGCCCTGGCGTGAAGCTGCGCGACAGGGAACCTGTCGCCGACTACCGCCCCGCTGAGGGTGGCTCGCCACTGCGCCGGGCCGCCCTCCAGCTCCGCGCTGCCAGCGGAGGAGCGCACCCTGCCGAGCCCCGGCAGCTCGATGGCGAGGTTCTCCCAGCCGGCGCGCGCCGTGATGGCCGGCGTGGCGACGATATCGCGGACACTCGCCTCGACCCTGATCGCTTCCGGGACCCGCAGCGACTGTTCGATGGCGAGCAGCGCGAGATCGCCGCGTACCGTGCCGGCACCGGATACCGGCGTGGCGCCGCGCAGCCGCCACTCGACACGCGCATCGAGCGGCAACCCGGGCATCAGCTCCGCGCTGCCGGCCAGGCGCACTGCGAAATCCCCGGCCACGGCCCGCAGTTCCCGCACGGTGAGCGCCGAATCCCGCAAGGCGCCGGAGAAGTGGATACCCGTGAGCACGACAGGCGGCTCGCCCGGCAACTCCAGGCTGCCGATGTGGAGGTCCTCGACGATCAGCGGCAGAGGCAGCGTGATCTCGGGCATCGCGAATGGCCCGGCCGCCGCCGCGCGACGCCCGGCGACCGCGACGGCAACCCGCTCCGCAGAA
>JAKLLP010000352.1 GCA_023150055.1 Gammaproteobacteria bacterium
CCCGCTGGGCCTTTCGATACGCCGTACAACGACGGCGACCGAAGGTCACGGTCTTCCACAAGGCCAACATCATGAAACTCACCGACGGCATGTTCCTGCGCTGTGCGCAGACCGTCCACGATGAGGAGTTCGCCCAGGTCAGCTACGAGACGGCCATCGTCGATGCAGGCTGCATGCGCGTGGTGCAGGATCCGGGCCAGTTCGACGTGCTCCTGATGGAAAACCTCTACGGCGACGTGGTGAGCGATCTCTGCGCCGGGCTGGTGGGTGGCCTCGGTGTGGTGCCGGGCGCGAACATCGGCGATGACGGGGCCATCTTCGAGGCCGTGCACGGCTCGGCCCCGGACATCGCCGGCCGCAACCTTGCCAATCCCCTCGCCTTTCTGATGTCGGCGGTGATGATGCTCAACTATCTCGCCGCAGAGCGCGGCGACCCGTATTGCCGCGAGGTCGCCGAACGCATCCGTCACGCTTACGATGCGGCGTTGTCAGCCGGTGAAAAAACCCGGGACCTGGGCGGCACGCTCGGCACGCATGAATTCGCGCAGGCAGTCATGGCCCGGTTGTAGCGCCCACCGGGCTACTCGCCCTGCACGGTGACGAGGATGCGTCGACGGCTGCCGCCGCTGCGATGTTCCCAGAGATAGAGCCCCTGCCAGGTACCGAGCGCGCAGCGGCCATTGGTCACCGGCACACCGAGCGACGTGTGGGTGAGGACGCTGCGGACATGCGCCGGCATGTCGTCTGGGCCTTCGCTGTCGTGGCGGAACAGGGAATCGCCGTCGGGGACGAGACGCGACATGAAGCGCTCGAGATCACGGCGCACTTCCGGGTCGGCATTCTCACAGAGCATCAGGGAAGCGCTCGTGTGCTGTACGAACACCTGGCAGGTGCCGGTGCCGATACCGGAGCGTGCCACGATCTCCTGCACTGCGTTGGTGATATCGCTGGTGCCGCGCCCCGCGGTGCGCACCTCGATGAGGTCCTGCACGATCACTTCGCCACCCGCTCGCCGTGAGACTGCCCGCTGATGGCGGGCCATTGTAGAGTAGCGTCATGACACCGGCACGATTCGCCAGGCTCAGGGCCGTACTCGACCGCCGTCAGCCGGATCTCACCGTGCTCGCCGAGGACGTGCACAAGTCGCACAACATCTCCGCCGTGCTGCGCAGCTGTGACGCCGTGGGCGTGACCGAGCTGCACGCGGTCTCGCCGGGTGGCCAGTTTGCGCGCCACCGGATGATTTCCGGTGGCAGCCGCAAGTGGGTGCGCACCCGCAGCCATCCCGATATAGAGACAGCGACAACGCATTTAAAACGCCAATATATTCAAATTGTTGCCGCGCATTTCTCAGGCCAGTCGATAGACTATCGTGACTGGGACTACACGCAGCCCACCGCCATCCTGCTCGGCGCCGAGCTCACCGGCGTGTCGCCCGCAGCTGCGGCGCTCGCCGACCGGCATATCAAGATCCCCATGCGGGGACTGGTCGCCTCGCTGAACGTCTCCGTGGCCGCGGCGGTCATCCTCTACGAAGCGGCCCTGGATGCCGTGACCTACGAGGAACTGCTGTTCGAGTGGAGTTATCCGACCGTTGCGCGCCTGTGCCAAGAGAAGGGGCTGCCGTACCCCGCCCTCGATGGGCAGGGATTCATTGCGCGGCCGGAGCTGTCGTCGGCTCTGCGCGCCCCGCATCGGCGGCCACGTAAGGATCGCCATACCTGAGACGCAGGGTCTTTACCTTTCCGTACCAGGGGATGCTGACGATATAAATGTTGTCGTACTCACCGGCGGCGATGGGTGGAACCTTCTTGCTGCCGTGGAGCTTGCGGATCAGCACCGGCAGCGGCTCGGTATGCGTGATCACCAGCACCACCTTGCCCTTGTAGTCCGTGAGTATTCGCTGGAGCAGGCCGTCGGTATCGGTCAGGTCGACGACCTGCACCGCGAGCCGCAGAAACTTCGCCAGAGGCTCGGCAGTTTCCTGCGTGTAGCGGTACTGCGTGGCAAAGATCGCATCGACCCCGGCCACGACATCGACATCACCGAGCACGCGCACCAGTTCCTCCGCCCGCGCCTTGCCGGCTGCGGAAAGCCCGGAGTTCTCCCCCTCCTCCAGCGCCCGGTCGGCATGGCGCACGAATATCACGGTCGTGGTGGCCTGCGACTCGAAGAACCAGGCGAGCCCGAAAGCGAGCAGGAGAAAGAGCAGCACGGCGGCCTGGCGCCGCAGGCGGCGGCGCCGCCGACGGCGCTCGTCAGCGGTCATCGATGCTCTCCCGCTGCGCAGCCCCGAGCGAGGTTGCCTTCTTCCCCATTTCCCATGGCGCGCCATTCTACCGATGCAGGTCGTGGCCGGAACACCCGCAAGGCAAACGAGGCGCCCTTCGGCCGCAGCGCGCCCGGGCGGCAGCGACCCACTCGGGAGCATCTGTTCGCCTGACTGGACGCACCTGCCACGCTTCGCGACAATGACCGCAAAGCGGCGCTTCTCGACTAGTCCGGAGAGGTGGCAGAGCGGTCGAATGCGGCGGTCTTGAAAACCGTTAGGGACTCACGTCCCTCGGGGGTTCGAATCCCTCCCTCTCCGCCAGTGAATGAAAAAGGGGCCCTTGTGGCCCCTTTTTCATTCATCAGGGTGAGGGTGCCCGGTGAGAGCCCATTGGTTCGACAAAATCGCAGAGCGATTTTGGACAGCGCAGCTGCCCCGGAGGGGCGAGGGGCTGTACCCGGCCCCGAGTCAATCCCTCCCTCTCCGCCATCTACAACAGGGTGTCTTCCGGTCACGGTCCATTCCGGCTGCTCACCGGATCCGCAGCCCCGTCTCCCGGGCCACGAACGCCCACTGGTCGGCATACTCCGCGACGATCTTGCTGGTCGATGCGCCCGCGCCGTGCCCGGCGCGGGTCTCGATACGGATCAGCACCGGC
>JAKLLP010000353.1 GCA_023150055.1 Gammaproteobacteria bacterium
AGCTGGAGGCCGAGACGGCATACACGGACCTCGTCGAGTACGTGCGAGTCAGTGTCCAGATCCTCTTCGAAGACCTGCACGGCGTCCGTCAAAGCCTTGCTGCGGGCCGTATTCATTGATCGATCCTCTGTGAATCCCGCCGAATTCGCGAAACGCCGCCGGCAGTTGATGCAAATGATCGGCCGCGCGAGCATCGCCATACTGCCGGCGGCTCCGGGTCGGGTGCGAAGCCGCGACGTGGAGTACCCGTACCGGCAGGACAGTGACTTCTTCTACCTGACCGGTTTCGCCGAGCCGGAAGCCATCGCGGTGCTGGCGCCCGGGCGGCAGAAGGGCGAGTACCTACTCTTCTGCCGGGAGCGGGATGCCACGCGAGAGACGTGGGACGGTGCGCGCGCCGGCCCGGAGCGGGCTGTCACTGATTATGGGGCGGACGATGCATTCCCGGTATCTGATGTCGATGAAATCCTGCCCGGACTGATCGAAAGGTCAGAGCGGGTCTATTACACGATGGGGGCAAACCCGGAGTTCGATGCGCGGCTGATCGGCTGGGTCACCGCGCTTCGCAGCCGGGGCAGCCCCGGGACGCATACGCCGGACGAGTTCGTCGCCCTCGACCATATGCTCCACGACCTGCGCCTGTACAAGAGCCGTGCGGAAATCGCCTGTATGCGCAGGGCCGCAGCGGTAGCCGTGAACGCCCACCTGCGCGCCATGGCGGTGTGCCGGCCCGGGCTTCATGAGTACGAGATCGAGGCCGAGTTTCTGCACGAGTTCAGGCGCAACGGCATGCGGCCGTCTTACCTGCCAATCGTGGGGTCCGGGCCCAACGCCTGCATTCTGCACTACTCTGCCAATGCCCGGCAGATGCAGGAAGGCGAGCTGCTGCTGGTGGATGCCGGGTGCGAGTTCGACTGCTACGCCTCCGACGTGACGCGAACCTATCCGGTTGGCGGTCGGTTCAGTCCGGCCCAGCGGGCCATCTACGACATCGTGCTCGAAGCCCACGGCGCTGCCCTGAAGGCAGTCCGTCCCGGCAACCACTGGAATGACCCCCACGACGCGGCGGTCCGTGTCATTTCGCGGGGACTGCGGCGTCTCGGCTTGCTGAAGGGCAGCGTCGCGGCCATCATTCGTGCGCGCCAGTATCGAGAGTTCTTCATGCATCGCACTGGCCACTGGCTCGGCATGGACGTCCATGATGTCGGTGACTACAAGGTGGGGGACCAGTGGCGACTGCTGGAACCGGGTATGACCCTGACGATAGAGCCGGGTATATACATAGCACCGGGCAGCAGGGGGGTAGGCCGGCGTTGGCAGGGCATCGGCGTGCGGATCGAGGATGACGTGCTGGTTACGCGGGAGGGTGCCGAGGTTCTCACCGGCGGCCTGCCGCGCAAGGCCGAGGAAATCGAGGCACTCGTGGGCGTCGGCTCCTAAGGCCTGCCTGCCGGCCTTTCGCGGCGGCAGAAACGGCTGATCAGGCTGACTTCAAAAGATTAGTTATTCAGGCAACACCGCGTGTCCAGAATCAAAGTACCGTTACTGGCGCTCATTCTCGTGCTGGCCGGCATGAGCTTGTTCGTCTACAAGGTTCGCATGCTCGGCTTCCCGATCTGGCCAGACGCCGAAACGCAGACCTGGACGGTGGAGACGCGGATCGCTTTCAAGGCGGCCGCCGGACCGGTCAAGGCGAACCTCTTCATTCCGGGGCTGACGCCCGGCTTTTCCATACTCGTGGAGAATTTCATCTCGCGCGGTTTCGGTTTCACCACCCAGTACGTCAGCGGTGGTCGCCAGGTGCAGTGGGCCGTGCGCCAGGCGGAGGGCGCTCAGGCGCTCTACTATCGGGCCGTGGTATACCGGGACCCGACCCGCCTGCAGAGCGATACCACGCCGCCATTTCCGCCTGTTCCGAAGCTGGTTGAGCCATTCAACACGTCGATGGAGGTGTTGGTCGAGCAAGTTCGCAGTCAGTCTGCCGACCCGGCATCCTTCACGGCAGAGTTGTTGAAACGGCTGGCGCGACCCAACGGCGACCAGGACGTCGAGCTTCTGCTCGGCGATGCGCCGGCTACGCTCGATCGTGCCCGCACTGCTCTTACGGTGCTGGCTGCGGCCCGTATCCCGGCCCGCCTCGTGCACGGTGTGCAGATGACTGCACGGGAGCGGAACGCCGACGTGTTGCCCTGGCTGGAGGTGCATGACGGCGAACGCTGGCTTTACTTCGACCCTGCCAGCGGGAAAGAAGGGCTGCCGCAGGATTTTCTCGTCTGGTGGCGAGGGGAAGACCCGCTCGTGCAGTTCGACGGCGGTACGGACCTCGATGTGAACGTCTCCATCCAGAGCACCGTAGCCGATCCGGTAGTCATCGCGCGCAGGCGCGCGGAGGCGCATCAGGACCGGATCGGGGAGTTCTCCCTGTTTGCGCTGCCGATAGAAAGCCAGGCGGTTTATGGCGTGCTCCTTGCGGTGCCGATCGGTGCGCTGATCGTCGTCCTGCTGCGCAATGTCGTCGGCGTGCAGACGTTCGGAACCTTCATGCCGGTGTTGATCGCTCTCGCATTCCGGGAAACACAGCTGCTGTGGGGTGTGCTCCTGTTCTCGGTCCTGGTATTCGTCGGGCTTTCGATACGTTTCTACATGGAGCGGTTGCGGCTCCTGCTGGTACCGCGCCTTGCCGCCGTACTGACGATAGTCGTGTTACTCATGGTGCTGGTGAGTCTCCTCAGTCACCGTCTCGGCTTCGAGACCGGCTTGTCAGTCGGGCTGTTCCCGATGGTGATCCTGACCATGACTATCGAGCGCATGTCGATCGTCTGGGAGGAGCGTGGTCCGGGCGATGCCATCAAGCAGGGGGTCGGCAGCCTGCTGGTCGCGGCGACCTGCTACCTCGTCATGGGGATAGAGTTGATCGAGCACCT
>JAKLLP010000354.1:0-2675 GCA_023150055.1 Gammaproteobacteria bacterium
CGATCAGCCCGAACTCGCTGTAGCTCGCGAGGCTCAACGCCGCGAGAAAACTGCTGCGCGCCCGCAAACCGATCGCGAGCAGGAGGAAAAAGAACAGTGCCGCCTTCAGGGGCAACACGAGCATCAGCAGACCCGCGCCGATGAGGGTCTCGAGGGTCGGCGTTCCGGTCAGCCCCACGCTCAGGAAGAAGCCGACGAGGAAGATTTCCTTCATGCCCCACAGCGCACTGCCGAGTTCCCCGGCGCGCGCGTGACTGGCGAGCATCGCGCCGAGCACCAGTGAACCGAGCTCCGGGCTCAACCCCAGGGCCCTGAAGCCGAAACCGCCCACCGCCACCGCGAGCAGCACGCCGAGCAGCGGCAACAGCTCGCCATGGCCGGTGATGCTGACCAGCCGGTCGAGCAGGAACTTGGCGAGCGGCAGGGCGAGCAACAGCATGGCCCAGGGCGAGGGCGACATCTGCGCGCCGGTGCCCAGCAGGGCGACCGCCACCAGGTCCTGCAGGATCAGGATGCCGATGGCGACGCGGCCGTGGAATGCGCGCAGTTCCTTGCGCGGCTCGAGCACGATCGCCGCCAGCACGGTGCTGGAGAAAGCGAACGCCGCGCCGAGCAGCCACGCCATCGGCCAGGTCAGCCCGAGCTGGGCCTTGACCAGCAGGGCCGCGACACCGCCGCTGATCACCATATGAAGGACAGCGGTGCCCCAGACTTCGGGCCTGACGAGACTGCGGAAGCGCAGCTTGAGTCCGACGGTAAAGAGGAGCAGCCACACGCCGACCTCGCCGAGCTCGACGGCGGTGTGCACCGGCTCGAAACCGAGGGCGTTGAGCATGAATCCCGCAGCCAGGAACCCGACGAGCGGCGGCAGCCCGATCTGCCGGGCCAGCAGGCCGAGGCCGAAGGCCACAAAATCCACCATGCAATCATCGCTACCCCATCGACGGCCGCAGCCCGCGCAAAACGGCCGACCTGCCAGAAAGACAACCGAAAGTGCCCGCAGCCCGGTCACCCGTCCGGGCCGCCCGGGGCACCTCAATCGAGCACGATCTCATCCGTGGGACCGGGGCATTCTGCCGCGATACCGTAGCGATCGGCGAGCTGCGTCTGCAGGCCTGCGCGAGCCTCGTCGTCGCCGTGGATCAGCACGAGCCGCGGGCGCGAGGGGGCCACGTCGGCCAGCCAGTCGACCAGTTCCCCGCGCCCGGCATGCGCGGAGAACCCGCTCAGGTGATGCACCGTGGCGTTGACCACCACCGGCTCGCCGAAGATGTCCACGCGCGGGGCGCCATCGGCGAGTGCGCGCCCGAGCGTGCCTGGCGCCATGTAACCGGGGAGAATGACGTGGGCATTGTGCCGCCACAACGTGTGGCGCAGGTGATGCACCACTCGCCCCGCCTCGCACATGCCGGCGGCGCTGACGATGATGCAGGCCTCCTCCCGCTCGTTGAGCGCGCGCGATTCCTCCACGGACTCGACGATGCGCAGGTTCTGCAGGTCGGCGCGAACGTGCCCGGCACGCACCAGCCCACCGAACTCCTCGTCGTAGAGATCCTGGTGGCGCATGTAGGTGAGCGTCGCCGCCGTCGCCATCGGGCTGTCGAGATACACGGGCAGGGCCGGGATGACACCCTCCCGGATGGCTTCCGCGACATAGAAGAGCAGCAGTTGCGTGCGTCCGACCCAGGAACACCAGGTCGGCCACCGCCGGCCGCTCCGGATCGCGCAGGATCGGCGCCCCGCAGGGGCCGAGGTCGCCCGAGAACACGACGACCCGTCGCTCGGCACCCGCGGTGATCGTCAATTCGACGCTCGCCGAGCCGAGGATATGCCCCGCCTCGAAGAACCGGGCGCTGATCCCGGGAGCCACCGACGCGCGCTTCCCGTAACGCAACCCCCGTCCGCGCGCCTGCACCTCCTCCACGTCGCGGGCAGTGAACAGCGGCGCGAGCGCTGCCAGACCCTCGCGGCGCCGACGCCGGTTCTCCTTGAGAAGATCGGCCTGCCCGATGCGCTCCAGGTCGGCCAGCAGCAGCGCCGTGAGATCGAGCGTGGCCGGGGTCGCGTGGATATGGCCACTGAAGCCGTTCGCCGTCAGCAGCGGCAAACGGCCCGAGTGGTCGATGTGCGCATGGGTCAGGACGACGGCGGCGAGCGCCTGCGGGTCCACCGGGCCTAGGCTGCGACTGCGCGAGCGCGCATCCGCCCCGCCCTGGAAGATGCCGAAATCGACCAGGATCGTCGCCTCGGGCGCCTCCACCACGTAGCCCGAGCCCGTCACCTCGCCGGCAGCACCGCAGAAACGCACACGAATCACGACCCCGCACCTCCCGGGGCGCCCGAATTGTCTTGACCCGCCGCGAAAGCCGTTTGCATCATGGCGGCGTTACCGGTCATCACTGCAAGGGGGACAGCCATGCTGAAGGAATTCAGGGAGTTTGCCATGCGTGGCAACGTCGTCGACCTCGCCATCGGCATCATCATCGGTGGCGCGTTCGGCAAGATCGTCACCTCCATCGTCAACGACATCATCATGCCACCGATCGGCCTGCTGCTCGGCAAGGTGGATTTCTCGAGCCTGTTCATCAACCTGAGCGGCGACGACTACGCTTCTCTGGCGGCGGCCGAGGCCGCCAGCGCGCCGGTCATCCGCTACGGCGCCTTCATCAATACCC
>JAKLLP010000354.1:2685-2917 GCA_023150055.1 Gammaproteobacteria bacterium
TTCGCGATCTTCCTGCTGGTGCGCGCCATCAACCGCATGAAAAAAGCGGAGCCGCCCGCGCCACCGCCCGGACCGAGCGCCGAGGAAAAACTGCTCGGCGAGATTCGCGACCTGCTCAAGGCGCGCTGATCCGGGCGCGGCGCCCCGGTCCGCCCGAAGGCGGGAGTCTCCGAACCAAGCGAGGATTGATGAACGAGGGCGGGAGCGAATTCGGAGCCCCCCCGCCGCAACG
>JAKLLP010000355.1 GCA_023150055.1 Gammaproteobacteria bacterium
TGCCACACTAGAATAACGTCGGTCCGTGCCGCGTTGCCGCTCGCCGGGAGCCCCTGACATGTCTTCGGATCGGTTGTTTTCCTGGGAGGATCCCCTCCGTCTCGAGGAGCAGTTGAGCGACGAGGAGCGGCAGGTCCGCGACTCGGTGCGCGACTGGGCGCAGGAGAAATTGCAGCCGCGCATCATCGAGGCTTTTGCCCGGGAGCGCTTCCACCGCGAGGTGCTCGACGAGATGGGCGCGCTGGGCCTGCTCGGGATGACGCTCGCGCCGGAGTACGGCGGCGCCGGCGCTTCCTACGTGGCCTACGGTCTTGCCGCCCGCGAAATAGAGCGCATCGATTCCGGCTACCGCTCGGCGTTGAGCGTGCAGTCCTCGCTGGTCATGCACCCGATCGATGCCTACGGCAGCGAGGAGCAGAAGCGGCGCTACCTGCCGCGGCTCGCCACCGGCGAATGGGTCGGTTGCTTCGGGCTGACCGAGCCCGACTTCGGCTCCGATCCGGGCGGGATGCGTACCCGGGCGGAGCCAGTCGCCGACGGCTACCGGCTGACCGGTTCGAAGACCTGGATCAGTCATTCCCCGGTTGCCGACCTGTTCATCGTCTGGGCGAAATCCGACGCGCATGGAGGCGCCGTCCGCGGCTTCATCATCGAGAAGGGCGCGGCGGGGCTCAGCGCGACGAAGATCGAAGGCAAGCTCTCGCTGCGCGCCTCGCTCACCGGGGACATCGCCCTCGATGGCGTGGTGGTGCCGGAGGAGCAGCACCTGCCGGGTGCCCAGGGCCTGTCCGGGCCTTTCGGTTGTCTCAGCCGTGCGCGCTACGGCATCGCCTGGGGCGTGATGGGCGCAGCGGAGTTCTGCTGGCATGCCGCCCGCGAGTACACGCTCGGACGCAGGCAGTTCGGCCGGCCACTCGCAGCGACCCAGCTCGTCCAGAAGAAGCTCGCCGACATGCAGACGGAGATCGCGCTCGGCTTGCAGGCCGCGCTGCGCGTCGGGCGCCTGATCGATGAGGGGCAACTCATGCCGGAAGCCATCTCGCTCATCAAGCGCAATAACTGCGGCAAGGCGCTCGACATCGCGAGGCAGGCGCGCGACATGCACGGCGGCAACGGCATCACGGGCGAGTACCAGGTGATGCGTCACCTGATGAACCTCGAGACGGTGAATACCTACGAGGGCACGCACGACATCCATGCGCTGATCCTCGGCCGTGCGCAGACCGGTATCGCCGCTTTCTGATGTCGCCGGCGAGCAGCAGCCGTCACCGCGATGCGCTCCGCGCGGCCCTCGATGCGCACCGCGCCGGTCGTCTCGAGGAGGCCGACGCGCTCTACCGGCGCCGGATCGAGACCGACCCGCGCGATGCGCGGGCGCAGCGCCTGCGCGGTATTCTCGCCCGCGAGCGGGGGCGTGCGCCGGAATCCGAGCGGTTTCTGGCGCGGGCCGTAGAGCTCGCACCCGGCGATCCCGAGCCGCTGGCGGAGCTGGCGGTGACGCGCCTGGCTCGTGGCGACCTCGCCGGCGCCGAGGCGGCCTTGCGCCGGGCCCTGGGACACACGCCGCAGCACCGCAAGGCGCTCGCCAACCTGGGTGCGCTGCTTCAATACCGCGGCCACTTGCTGGAGGCCATTGCCTGCCATCGGCAGGCGCTCGAACTCGCGCCCGACGATGCGGAAGTCCGCTGCAATCTGGCCAAGGCGCTCTCGGAGGCGGGCCGGTCTGCCGAGGGACTCGAACTCTGCGATGCCGGCTTGCGCGCTGCACCGGGCCACCCGCTGCTCCTCGGTGCCCGCGGCGCGGTGCTGATCGACGGGGGTGATTTTGCCGAGGCCTCGCTCTCGCTGGAGGGCGCCGTGGCGCGCCGCCCCGACGACGACATGGCCTGGGTGAATCTCGCCTATGCCCGCGCGCAGCTCGGCCGTCATGACCTCGCCATCGAGTCCCTCCAGGCGGCGCGCGCCGCCAACCCCGACGGCGGGCGCGCGACGGCCGACCTCGTCAACCTGCTCTCCGGCACGGGCCGGGGCGATGAGGCGCTCGGGCTTGCCACGGCGTATCTCGCGCGCCACCCCGGCGAGCGCCAGGTGCTCGCCGCGCAGGTCTTCGCCCTGCACGATGCCGGGCGCGAGGCGCAAGCCGGCGCGCTGCTCGATCCCGGGCGTTTCATCCGCGTGCAGGAAGTCGCGGCGCCCGCGGGTTTTCCGGACCTCGCCGCCTTCAATGCGCGCCTTTTCGAGCTCGTCGAGGGCGACCCATCGCTGACGGCGGGTCCACCCGGCAAATCCACACGGGGTGGGTTCCAGACCGGGGAGCTCGACCTGGCGCGCGAACCCGCACTGGTCGCGCTCGGGGCGATCATCGGCGAGGCGGTGCGCGCGGCGACTGCCGCCTTCGAGGCCGCCGGCCTGGCCGGCCATCCGCTGATGGCCTGCGCGACGCCGAACGCGGCACTGCGGGCCTGGGGGACCGTGCTCGGGAGCGGCGGGCGGCAGGCGCCGCACATTCATCCGCTCGGTTGGCTATCGGGCGTGTACTACGTCGCGGTGCCCGCGGACATGGGCGCGGCAGCGTCGCAGGCCGGGGGGATCGAGTTCGGTGCGCCGCCGGAGCGGTTCCTCGTCAGCCGCCCGCCCGCGGTGCGCACGGTCGAGCCGGTGGCCGGGCGGCTCGTGCTGTTCCCGTCGTACTGCTATCACCGCACCTTGCCGTTTGTGTCGGGTGAACGGCGCGTGAGCATTGCCTTCGATGTCGTGCCGACGGCCGTGGCCTGACATGATGGTGCGGCTGTTGCGACCGCCCTTGCGGCACGGACCCCCGCTGTCGCTCCCCGACGTCGCCGCCCGATACTCGCTTGGTTCGGGGGTCCAGGCCTGCGGACGGCTGGCGGTTATAGTTCTGATCC
>JAKLLP010000356.1 GCA_023150055.1 Gammaproteobacteria bacterium
TTGTCGAACAACCATCCGCCGACCAGTCCCACCACCATGATGCCGACGGCGCCGAACAGGCTGAACAGGCCCAGCACCGCGCCACGCCCGCGTTCGGGTGCTTCCTTGCCGATCAGGGAAGTCGCCGAAATGTTCGCACCCATCTCGCCTGCACCGACGAAGGCCGCCGCCACGTACATCGGCCAGTCGAGCGGATTATCGAGCAGCCCGAGCGAGGCGTAGCCGATGAACGCCACCGTCATGCCGAGCGCAAGCCCCTTCACTCGGTCGATGCGATCGAGCACGATGCCGAAGATGACCGCCCAGGGCAGCGCAAAAGCCTGGATCACGACGTAAAACGTCGTCGCTTTTATGGTCGCTTCCGCGACCGTCATCCCCTGTGCCATGCCCTCGCGCACCAGCCACAGGGTCAGGAACTGGCTCACCACCGCGAGGTCGGCCCGGGAGACGAAGGCGGCGGCATAGCCGAGCGCCACTCTCGGCTCGCGCCCGGCCGCCAACCCGATCTTCAGGGTGGCGAGCATGGGCTCCCGGGTGGATGACTGCACGGGCGCGCCCGGCTTGAGCCCCCAGAGCAGGGCCATGGCCAGCATGAGGCAGGTGGCGGTGAGGCACCAGTAAGCGTACCTCCCGGCGATCACCGGGTCGAAACCCATGTCGATGAACCGCTGCGGCAGGCCGCCGATCAGCCGCGGCAGGGTGGCAATGCCGACGCCATTGAAGATGAACACCGCGGCGATCATCTTGGCGCGCGTGGCATCGACCGGGTAGTCGTTCGCCACCGAGGCCAGCATCACGTTCACGCAGGCCACGCCGCTGGCGATGAACAGCCGGAACATGACCAGTTCCAGCTTGACGGTATCGATATCTCCGGAGGCAAGCGGGTACAGGCAATAACCGACCGCCAGCAGCGCGAAGCCCATCGCAAACACCGGCGGGCGCCCGATGCGGTCCGACACTGCACCGGCAAAACCGACGAGCGTCAGCACGACCAGCTCCTGCACCACGAGAAGGGTCCCTGTAAGCGCCCCCTGTTCGTTCGCTGGAATGCGCAGCATCTCGTTGAACAGGTAGGCCTGCATGATCCCTACCGAGTTCATCATGGCGATGCTGAAGAACGACACGAAGAAGAGCGTAAAGACATGTCGGTTAGTGACACCGACCCGCATGCGCAGCGGCCCTATCTGCAGCCCATAGGGTTGTTCGGCTGCGGTGGCAGCCCTGGGAACAGGTCCGGCACTCATGGGAATTTGCGATCCTCGGCTCGGGAACGACGCATCCTGACACGTGCCCGCCCGAGCCACCCACCCGCCGGCACGACGCTGACCATACCGTGAATCGGGCATGCGGTCAGCCCCTCACCGCCTCACAAGAGATCTGACAGGCCACAACTCACGCAGTATGCTTGATTCATCACCCTGGTCGAGGTCCGAAAACAGATGAAAACCCTGAAGCGTGTGCTCATCGCCCTGGGCGTCGTCGTGGTGCTGGGCGGCGCCGGCACCTACGGGCTGCTGGCCCGTGGCGGCGCTTTCAACGAGCTCACACCCCATTTCGCGGGCCGGTGTGAACCCCTGCAGCTGGCCGGCAGCGGAGAGGACATCCTGGTGGACCGGGAGCGCGGGGTGGCCTACCTCTCGCTCAACGACCGGCGCAGCATCGTCGAGGGCAAGGACGCACAGGGGACCGTCGCGCGCATCGACCTTCGGACGCGGCCCTACGCAGCCGCCGATGGGGCCGGATGGATCGCGACGGTTGTTCGTCATCAACCATGGCAAGGACCGCAGCACCGATCCGGAGGCCGTCGAACTCTTCGAAGAGACCGCCCCGGGAGAGTTCACGCACCTCGAGACCTTCCAGGGCCCCGAGCTGCATTCGCCGAACGACTTGGTGGCCGTTGGGCCACGGCAGTTCTACGTCGCGAACGACAAGGCCCTGGGCGGCGGTTTCGCGGGTTTCCTGCAGCAATTCGGCATCGGCGGCTCGCCGCTGACCTTTTTCGATGGCAGCTCGATGCGCCATGTCATCGAGGATATTGCCTCCGGCGGCGGCATCAACGCCTCCGCCGATGGGCGTGCGCTGTACGTTGCCGAGACGACCGGCAAGCGCGTGCGTGTGCTGGACCGCGCAGCCGACGGCAGCGTCACGGAGCGCATGCGGGTGGCGATCGAGACCTCGCCGGACAACATCGATGTCGCCGAGGACGGCAGCCTGTGGGTGACCGGCCATGCGAACACACTCGCGCTGATCCAGCACTTCATCAACGGCACGCCTGCGCCGACCCAGGTGTGGCGCGTTGCGCTCGGCGGCAGCCAGGCGGACAGCGTGGAGGAGGTCTACCTCGACGACGGCAAGGAGATCTCGGCAGGCAGCGTCGGCGCCACCTGGAACGGTCTCCTCCTGATCGGCTCGATCACCGATCGAAAGATCCTCATCTGCGAGCGGACGGACGGCTGACCGGCAGGCGGCGTCACCCCAGGGCGCCGAGCGCTTCCACGGCGGCGCGCTCGCCGGATTCCATCGCGCCTTCCATGCCCATCATGGTGACGGCGGTGTGTTCCCCGGCGAAATGGATGCGCCCATGCGGCCGGGCAACGACGTGGCCCAGCGCCGTGATTTGACCGGGACCGCGATGCGCGAGATGCCCGCGCACCCAGGGGCTGGCATTCCAGTTGACCACCGCGGTCGCCTCGACCCGCCCTTTCGTGCTCGGGCGCGCCTTGTGCAGTTCGGCGGTAGCCGCTTGCCTGATCTCGGCGTCGGTCAACCCCTTCAATGGCAAGCCGGCAATGCCCGACTTGTGGAACCACAGGTGTTGGCCCCGCGGAGAGCTGCGCACGAAGGCCTTGCCGAATGCGGAGCGACTCCAGGTGGTGGGCGGGAGTCCATCCT
>JAKLLP010000357.1 GCA_023150055.1 Gammaproteobacteria bacterium
CGCAGTCCCCTCCCATATCGCCCGCCGCATCAAGGTCGCGCAGAGCGTCTTCAGCGTCGAGGGCCACGTCGAATATCGCAGCAAGACCCAGGGCTATCGTCGCGACGAGACGACCATCGCCGCGGTCATCGACAGCCACGGCCGGGAAGTCGACCTGGCCTGGGATACACGCTGGCAGGAAGTCGCACCGGGCATCGAGACTCTGCGGCCGGAACGCGTGCTCAAGCAGGAACCCGTCGAGAGGCAGGTTACCCAGCAACTGCGCATCCAGCGCAGCGCCTGCCCGGTGTACGTGCTGTTCGTACGCCGCGCGAGTGTCGTCCCCTACGGCCGGACCACCGACTTCGGCGACACGGTGAGCCAGCAGTGGGTCTGCTACGAGCGCGCGTAGCGCCCGCCGCTCCCGAACGCTGACGGATTGGAGCGCCTGGGCGGGCGCAGCCCGCACCGGACCCGGCAGAGAGCTCCCTTGCCGGGTTGCAGGCTCGCAAGAATCGCCGCTACGTTGCGCTGCGCCGTTTCGATACGGGTGGATCGCGCAACATGCCGAGCAGGCGCTCACGCGCCTCCGCCACGCCCTCGCCATCCTCGGCGGAAAAGATCTGCACCGTCGCGCCGCCTCCGGCGCTTTCGACGGCATGGGCAAAAGAGCGTGATTTTTCGCCGCGCTTGAGCTTGTCCGCCTTGGTGAGGAGCACGTGCACCGGGACGGCGAGTGGCCGGCACCAGTCGAGCATCTGCAGGTCGAGCTCACCCACGGAGCGGCGGATATCGACGGCGATGAACAGCCCCCGCAGCGACCGGCGCTTCCGGAAATAGGCCACCAGCAACTCTCGCCAGTGCGCCTGCACCGCGGGCGCGACGCGCGCGTAACCATAGCCGGGCAGGTCGACCAGCCGCTGCCCCGGGGCGAGGTGGAAGAAGTTGATGAGCTGGGTGCGCCCCGGGGTCTTGCTGGTGCGGGCCAGCTGCCGGCGGTTGACGATCGCGTTGATGGCACTCGATTTTCCCGCGTTGGAGCGTCCGGCGAAGGCCACCTCGACCCCCTCGTCGGGCAGGAACTGGGCCGGCTGGTTGGCGCTGGTCAGGAAGCGGGCGTCGGGAAAAGCGGACATCGCGATCTCGCAGGGCTCAAGCCATGATGGGCCCAGCCGCGGCGGAAGGGCATTGGTGTAGAATGCGGCGCCGTTGCGAGTCTAGCACGGCCCTATCGAGGCGCCCGTGTGGCCTCCCCCGACGACCACCTGTTTTCAACGAGCACGTAAGCGCATGAACAATCTGCGTCGAATGATCGCCGCGCCGGCTATCGCCGGCGTCCTCGGCACCCTGCTGGGCACCGCCTTCCTCGCCGCTGCTCCCGCCGCCCAGGCGGGCGGTTCGGCCGAGGCCGGACAGACCAAAGCCCTGGTGTGCACCGCCTGCCATGGACCGAATGGCAACAGTGTGAACCCCGAGTGGCCGAGCCTGGCGGGCCAGAACGCCACCTACCTGGTCCGCACGCTGAACGCCTTCAAGAGCGGGGAGCGCAGCAACCCGCTGATGACCGCCCAGGCGATGGCGCTGACGGACGAGGACATCGCCGACATCGCGGCCTACTACGCGACGCAGACGCCGCAACACGGCACCGCCAACCCGGACCTGTCGGCCGACGGGGAACGCCTCTACCGCGGCGGCAACAAGGAGACCGGAATCAGCGCCTGCATCGCCTGTCATGGGCCGACCGGCAGGGGCAACGCGCCCGCGGGTTACCCGGCACTGGCCGGCCAGCATGCCCCCTACAGCGCGGCACAGCTCAAGGCCTACCGCTCCGGCCAGCGCAGCTCCGACCTCAACCAGATGATGCGCAACACCACAGCCCGCCTCACGGATGCCGAGATCGACGCCGTCGCTTCCTTCATCCAGGGCTTACGCTGACCCAACCAGAATCACGCCTGCGGAGACCATGCCGATGCTCAAGCGCCAAAGCGGAGAACCCGTCAATGCCCGCGTTCGCGGCTGGATGACCGTCGGCCTGTTGGCCGTACTGGCGGCCTGCGGAAACCCCCCCGGTGAGAGCAACGCGGCTACCGCCTCCCCGCAGCCGCCAGCGCCGGCGACCGTGGAAAGCCCGGCTCAGTCCGAGGGCCAGCCCGCAATGCCCGAGGCCACAACCGATGCCGCCGCCCAGCCCCAGCCTGCCGGCGTGCAGGAGACCACGCAGGGCGCCCCGGGCGGGGAAATCCAGCTGGCGAGCGCGGCGGAACCGGCGGCGAACACCCAGTGGCGCTTCCAGGAAGGCCGCGATTTCAAGGCACTGACAGCAGCGCAGGGCACCACCGCCTCCCCGGACAAGATCGAGGTCACCGAAGCGTTCTGGTACGGCTGCTCTCACTGTTACCAGTTCGATCCCATGCTCGAGAACTGGACCAAAAAGCTCCCGGACGACGTCGCCTTCACGCGCTTGCCGGTGATGTGGAATCCGACCAACCAGATTCACGCGCGGCTCTATTACACCGCGCTCGCCCTCGGCAAGGCCGAGGAAATGCATACGGCGGTGTTCCGCGAAATCCACGTCAACAACAACATGCTGACGACGGAAGAGGAAATCCAGAAATTCTTCGCGAAGTTCGGGGTCAGCGCCGAGGAATTCCAGAAGGCCTTCCGCTCCTTCACGGTCGAGGGGCAGCTGCGGCGGGCCAAAGAGCTGACCCAGCGTTATGAAGTCCGCAGCGTGCCGTTGATGATCGTCAATGGAAAATTCAATACCGACGCGCCGGGACTGAAGAACTTCGACGACATCCTCGCCGTCACCCTGGAACTGACCGAACGCGAACGCCGCCGCTAGCCCGGATTTCTCACAGCCCTGCTGATTTTGCGCCTCGATGAGGCCGTCTGG
>JAKLLP010000358.1 GCA_023150055.1 Gammaproteobacteria bacterium
GTGGGGTTTCGGCGCGCTCACCTGGGAGGGGGCGGGCAAAGAGGTACGGATCCCGCTCGCCTTCCGACCGGAAGCGCTCGCGGCGCCCCTGGTCCTGTCCGGCGCCGGGGCAAGCGGCGAGCTGGCGATCCCGCTGGAGTTCGGTTACACGGGCCCGTTCTTCGCGCGGGTCGAGGGACTCGCCGTACCGCAGATCGTCATGGGCGAGGTCAGTGACGACCCGCTCGACTTCTACACGTTCCTGGAAAACGACGCGGCGTTACCAGACCATGTGCGCCGCTACCGCATCACGGTGCCCGGCGGGACACGCTACCTGCGCGTGGCCGCAGCGACACTCGACGAGGGCGCCGAGGACGACATCGACCTGTACGTGTTCTGCCCCGAGCGCAGCTGCGCGGACGGCAACGAGGGCTACGCCAGCACGACCACGGGCGCGGTGGAGTTCGTGGATATCTACGAGCCCCTGCCGGGCGAGTACGTCATCGATATCCATGGTTTCGAGACCGACGACGTGGTCGGCGGACCCGGCGCTCGCTTCGAGATGGGTACCTGGCTCATCGCGGCTGCGGGCGGCGCCGGTGCACCCACGGTGGCGGTGCCCGCCGGAGCGACGGTCGGCGGCGGCGCTGAAGCGCGCCTCGCCTGGGCCGGCCTCGAGCCGGGGCTCAGCCACCTCGGGCTCGTCGTCTTCAGCGACGGCGAGCGCGATCTCGGCGACACGCTGGTGGAAATCTTCAGCGAGTAGGGGCCGTGGCGAGACGCCGGCACTCGGCGTGGCGGAAGCAGTCCGCGAGGTGATCGTTGACCAGGCCGGTCGCCTGCATGTGCGCGTACATGATGGTGCTGCCCACGAAGCGGAAACCGCGCGCTTTCAGGTCGCGGCTCAAGGCATCCGAGACCGCCGTCGTCGCCGGCACCTCGCTCGCGCGTCGCCAGCGATTCTGCACGGGTACACCGTCGACGAAGCGCCATATGTAGGCGGCGAAGCTGCCGAAATCCTCTTGCACGGCGAGAAACGCGCGGGCATTGCCGACCGCCGCCTCGATCTTCAGCCGGTTGCGGATGATGCCCGGATCGCCGAGGAGAGACTCGATGCGGCGGCGCGTGAAGCGCGCGACCTTTTCGGGGTCGAAGCCCGCGAAGGCCTTACGGTAACCGTCGCGCCGGTGCAGGACGGTCGACCAGCTCAGTCCCGCCTGCGCGCCCTCCAGCAGCAGAAACTCGAACTGCCGCGGATCGTCACGGGCCGGCACGCCCCACTCGGTATCGTGGTAAGCGAGATAGGCCTCACTGACACCCTCGGACCATGGGCAGCGCTGGATGGCTTTCGGCATCGGGCCGATCACTCCTCTGCGGGAACGCCGCCACCGCGGGCGGCAGCCGCCATCTTGCAGAGGTGCAGCGGGCCGCGCAAAGGACAAAAGCGCACAATGCGGCCGGATATTCCCCGCGGAGGAACTCCGGTGGTTGGACACGGCGCAGCGTATTAGGGTAAAAACCCAACCGTGATGCGGGTTGCGGCAGCAATGAGAGCCATCCAGCCGGGCGCCGGGGTGCCATGACCGACCGTTACGGTGTCATCGGCCACCCGATCAGCCACAGCAAGTCGCCGGTCATACACCGCTTGTTCGCGGCGCAGACCGGCGAGGACATCAGCTACGAGGCCTTCGACATCCCCGAGGCGCAACTCGAGGACCGGCTGCGGGAACTCGTCGCCGCGGGCATGCGCGGCCTGAACGTCACCGTCCCGCACAAGGAGCACGTCGCCCGCATCGTCGATCAGCTCACCGACCGCGCGCATCTCGCCGGCGCGGTGAACACCGTGACCATTGCGGCAGACGGCCGTCTCGACGGCGACAACACTGACGGCGTCGGGCTGCTCACCGACCTCAGCGTCAATCTCGGCGTCGCCCTGAAGGGCGCACGCATACTCGTGCTCGGCGCCGGTGGGGCGACCCGCGGCATCGCGCCGGCGCTTCTCGGCAGCGGGCCGGAAAGCCTGCACATCGCCAACCGCACGGTCGAGCGCGCGCGGGAACTCGCCGCGCGCTTCGAGCGCCTCGGCATGATCCGCCCCTGCCGGTTCGAGGACCTCGCCGGGCAGCAGTACGACATCGTGATCAATGCGACCTCGGCCGGGCTCAAGGGGGAACTGCCGCCGTTCCCTTCCGCCATCATCGGACCCGAAACCATCTGCTACGACCTGGCCTATGCGATGACCGACACGCCGTTCGTCGCCTGGGCGAGCCATCACGGCGCCAGGCAGGCCCACCAGGGCTGGGGCATGCTGGTGGAGCAGGCCGCCGAGTCATTCTTCATCTGGCGTGGCGTACGCCCCGATACGGCACCGGTGCGCGAGAAGCTGCCTTAGCCAGCAAGTCCGGTCGTATCGCTGACCGCCGACCTGCTATTCACGATGGCCCGGGAGTCGAACCTCTCTTGTGCGCAAACCGGGCGAGGATCGATCGAAGGTTCTCTTCGAACTCGTTCTTGTGCGGATGGCTGGCGGCTATTCGCAGAATCCGGCGGCGACCATCGGCCTGATTGGTCTCCTCGACGAGCATGCCGGCTTCGATGAAGTTGGTGATGATCCTCGAAACCGTCGATCGCGGGATATCAAGCGCCTCGGCGATCTCCGAGTTACTGGTTTCGCAGCCCTGCAATTCAGACCGGATGCCCACGTAGTTACCGATGCGCAGCTGATTCAGAGTGGCATCGCCACCGAATATGCGAGACATCGCTTCCAGTATGTCGCCCATCAGAACGATTTCCTCCGCGACCTTCGGGTGACTGCAGTCAGGAGTGTTCTCCGAATCCACCGGCTGATCAGCGCGCCTTTTCCTCATGAGTGTTGTTCTGCGTGTTCTGCGTGTT
>JAKLLP010000359.1 GCA_023150055.1 Gammaproteobacteria bacterium
CCCGTCTGGTCGGGCGGCCAGACGCTCTGCAATTCACCCTGCCGGTCGAGAAACTCGACCTCGAGAGCCGTCACCTTGTCGAGCAACACCTCGCGACGGGGTTCATCGCTCAGCGTTATATCCATCGCGTGCCAGTGCTCGCGAATGATCTTGCCATCCTCGAGTCGATAGCGCACCCGTTGCAGGGTGCCTCTGGGCTGGCGCCAGAAAGGGTTGCGCCAGCCGTCGCGGCTGAAGCAAACGAGGCCTTCTGCGCGACACTCGGCCATGAGCGGCGATTCGAGCCCGCTGCCCAGTTGGTCCCTGACCATCCGCGGGTTGAGCTGACTGAAGTCCGTCGCCATGATGCGTATGGCTCGCTGCACCTGCTGCAGCCGCTGCAGTTGTCGACTGGCGATGTCCTGCTGCCCGAGCACGGCATTGAGGCCGCCGAGCGACATGACGCCGACGAGCGCAAAAATCGCCATTGCGACCAGCAGCTCCAGCAGCGTGAAGCCGGCCACGCGAACAGCGGGAGTGGCGCTGTTGCCGTTCATTTTCCCGCTTCCCCTGGCGTCGGAACGGATGGAGTTGCGGCGGGCGGTGGTGACTCTGTACCGCTACCGACATTCTCTGCCCCGGAGACGACCGGCCACCCCGCCGCAGGCACTGCGGCGCCCGGACCGCCAGGCGTTTCCATGAAAAAGCCGGAAGCTGTCGCGAGCGGCCTGTCAGGCGTATCGGCAAACGCCACGGTGACGTCGGCGCGGCGCAGGTCGTCGACAGAGGTTGCCGTGAAGCGAATCTCGTAACGCCATCGCGCATTGGCCATTTCGATTTCGTCGGACTCCGTGCCATCGGCAGGGAACTGGCCACTGAGCCGCTTCTCGGTGATGAGGTTCATGGCGATCCAGTGTGCGAAGGTCTTGTCGCGGAGACGTGCGGCGGCAAGTGCCGATTGATTGAGCTGGCCAAAAACGGCAATCAGTCCAAAGGCGATGATCGCCAGCGCGATCAGGACTTCGACCAGTGTGAATCCGCCGGCTGCCTCTGACCTGTCAGCGCTCATCCCGTATGAGTTCCGTATCGCCATTTTCGGTGACATTCAGAGAGTGTCCGCGACCGCCTGCTGCCGGTCGCAGGCCCAGTTCAAAAGGCGTCACGTCACCGCTCGACAGTATGAGTATCTGCGGTTCACCGTAATCCTCGGCATCGCCTCCGCCCTCGGCTGCTCGGCGTTCGCCGTCGCCGCGCTCGCGTTGCCTTGCCGGCACAGACCGCTCGCCGAGTTCCAGTAACCGGCCCTCGACTTCGAGTTCCGCCACTGATTCAGGGGGGAGGGGACGCGGCGAGAATGGGGCATCACCATCCCCGAGCGGTTGCCATCGGTTTTCAGCCGGGTCATACGTGCTGAACTCATACTCCCCGGCATAAAAGGTAATGCCGAACTCGCGTCCCTGGAGTACCGCATCATCACGGGCGAGCTGCACCAGGTCACCGAGCCGGCGAAGCTCCTTCTCGATGCCCTTGTCGCTGCTCGAGACCCCTATCGAGAGCGTCGCCATGGTGGCGATGATGCCTATGATGAACATCACCACGAGAAGTTCGAGCAGCGTGAATCCTGAATCGGTGCGTCTGCTCACCTTCGCATCCCAGAATGCCCGAGCGCAGAACGTGCGCGAAGCCGTGCAGGGACCTACTTCTCGTCCCAGTTGCCGACATCGGCATCGACTCCCTCGCCGCCCTCGACCCCGTCCCGGCCGAGCGTGTAGAGGTCAAACTCCGCGCGCGTGCCCGGGTACAGGTAAATATAGGGACGATCCCACGGGTCCTTCGGAACACGGTCCAGGTACCCGCCTTCCGGCCACGGGGCACTCGGGTCGCTCGGCGGGGTACTCAGGGCAGCCAGCCCCTCGTCGGTGGATGGGTAGCGAAACCGGTCGAGACGGTAGAGCTTCAGTGCGCTTTCTATGGCGCGGATGTCCTGCTTGACCTTGGTGCCCTGCGCTTCGTCGATCCGGCTGATGACATTCGGAGCGATCAGGGCGGCGAGGATGCCCAGGATCACCACGACCACCATGATCTCGATCAGGGTGAAGCCCACCTCCCTGCTGGAGCAACTTTGCAACTGTCGAAATGCCATGAGCAAGTCCCACCTGGCTACGCGCCCGATTTGGCACCAGGGCCCGCGCGACCGGTCCGGGTGATGTTGATGATACCCTTGCGCGCCACACGCACCTGCGGCACAGATCATCGAAACCGGCGGCCATTATAGCAACATGGGTCCAGCATCCGATCAGCAAAGCGGGTCACTGTTCGTCATCTCGTGCGTGACAGCAGCGTCCATGGTCGTCATGGCCCTCCTTCAGGCAGCGCCGGAGAGCGTGCAGCTGGCCCTGCGCTACGAGCGCACCCGGGTCGATACGGGTGAGATCTGGCGTCTCGTGACGGGGCATTTCGTGCACCTCGGCTGGCGTCACCTGGCACTGAACTTCGCAGGCCTGGCGCTCGGTACCTGGCTTTTCGGGGCAGACCGCCCCCCGCGCTACTGGCTGCTCGCCACGATGTTCGCGGCGCTGTCCTGCGGGCTCGGACTGTGGCTGCTGAGCCCCGATGTCGGCTGGTGTGTCGGACTGTCGGGAATCCTGCACGGACTGATGGTCGTCGGTTTCGGAGGCTGGGCCCTTGCCGGCGAGAAGGCCGCCTGGGGTCTCGTTGCCGTGGTGGCGCTCAAGCTGTGGTGGGAGCAGACCGGGGGCGACATGCCGTGGGCGGAGAGCATGGCCGGCGGGCGCGTAGTCACCGACGCGCACCTGTGGGGTGCATTGGGGGGGCTGCTGTACCTCGCCGCCGAGACCGCCTGGAGTCGACTCCGGGCGC
>JAKLLP010000035.1 GCA_023150055.1 Gammaproteobacteria bacterium
TGAAGCGCAGGCAGCCGGGGAGCCATCACCACCATGGCCATCGACACGACCGCAAGCTCTCGAGTTCGCCGGCAATTGCTGCCGGGCCTTGCGCCTTATGCTGGCGCAAACGCGGGACCCGAGCAGTGGTTGAGCACCCTCTGGCGCGATACCCTCGGCATGGACGAGGTCGGCATCGACGACGACTTCTTCGCACTGGGCGGCACCTCGATGCAGGCCGCGCGGCTGTTCGACGCCATCGAGCAACGCTGCGGCCAGCGCCTGCCGCTCGCGCTCCTGTACGAGGCCTCGACCATCCGCAGCCTGGCGCGTTGCATCGGCGTGAGGCAACCGGGCGGCTCGCCAGCGCGCTGCCTCGTCGCCATCGCGGACGGCCCGGCCACGACGCCGCCGCTGTTCGTCATCCCCGGGATGGGCGGCAACGTCGTCGGACTGGTGCACCTCGCCCGCGCACTCGCCTCGGCGGGACCCGTATTCGGCCTGCAGTCACCCGGTCTCGATGGCAACGAGGAGCCTCTGCAGGACATCGGTGACATCGCACGGCGCTTCCTCGCCGAGATCCGCCCGATCGCACCGGACCGGCGGCCGTTGCGTTTACTGGGCGTGTGCTGGGGCGCTCTGGTCGCCCTCGAGATCGCGCGGCAGGTGGTGGCGGACGCAGGAGGACCACCGCCCGAGCTGATCCTGCTGGATCCGCCCCCACCGGGCAGTGACGCGGTCACGCCCACCGGGCGCTGGCGACAAAGTGCGATGCTGCCGCGCTTCCTCGCCTCCCGCCTGCACCTGTACTGGCGCTCTCTGCGTGCGCTGCCAGCGGGCGAACGCGGCCGCTATGTCGGCGAACGCCTGCGCACCGCCCGGGAGATTCTGCGCCAGCGAGACCTCTTCCGCGGCGACCGCAGCGAATTGCGGCGCCGCGAGGTGACCGACGCCAACGCCAGCGCCGCCCGCCGGTATGTGCCGCCGGCCTACGCCGGGCCGGTACACCTCCTCTTCACGGCCGGCCGGCCCGACGGCAGGTCACGACAGGCACGCGGCTTCTGGCAGGCACACCTTCGCGGATGCGCCGATCCGCGCTACGTCCCCGGGCGAGACACCGGCGATGCCATCACCGCCGAGCACGCTGGCGGGCTGGCGACCGTCGTGCGCAACTGTCTCGCCGGGCGCGTTTGATCAAGCGGGCGGATCCGGATCATCCCGGACCCCTATACCCTGAGCATGGGCCGGCCAGGTTCCGACGCGTACCTCAGCCGAAGTTCTTCGCCACGAAGTCCCAGTTGACGAGTTTCCAGAACGCCTCGACATACTTCGGCCGGGCGTTGCGGTAATCGATGTAATAGGCGTGCTCCCACACGTCACAGGTGAGCAGTGGCATGAGGCCACCGGTGAGCGGGCTGCCGGCATTGCTGGTGTTGACGATCTCGAGCGAACCCTTGCCGTTCTTCACCAGCCAGGTCCAGCCGGAGCCGAAGTTGCCGACCGCCGATGCGGAGAACCTGTCCCTGAAGCCGGAGAAATCGCCGAAAGCGGTCTTGATCGCGGCAGCGAGCGCACCGGCCGGCTCACCGCCGCCGCCCGGTCGGAGGCAAGTCCAGTAGAACGTGTGGTTCCACACCTGCGCCGCGTTGTTGAAGATGCCCCCGCCCGCCTTGCGGACGATATCCTCGAGCGACAACGATTCGAATTCCGTGCCCGCAATCAGCTTGTTGAGGTTGGCCACGTAGGCCGCATGGTGCTTGCCGTAGTGGAACTCGATGGTTTCCGCCGAGATGTGCGGAGCGAGTGCATCGGGAGCATAGGGCAGCTTCGGTAGTTCATGAGCCATGGGGCGCCTCGTGTGTCCTGGTTTGCGTGGGTTTTGCCGGGTCGCGGGTACCGCCCCGCCCGAACGCGTCGGTCGGGCAACAGGCACTGCAGCGCAGAACTGCGGCGGCCGCGTGATGAATCGAGCATAACACCGACGCGGACGGATTCGGGGCGCGCGCTGCCCGGCTGGTGGTTCACGGCCGAGGTTTTACGCCGGACCACGCTGGCGCTAGAGTGTGCACCCCTGATTCACCGTACCTGCACGTTTTGGCGGGCAGATAGCCCAAGGACAGCGACATGAAGGTTTACTACGACAAGGATTGCGATCTTTCCATCATCCGCGGCAAGAAGGTCGCGGTCATCGGTTACGGCTCCCAGGGCCATGCTCATGCGTGCAACCTCAAAGACTCCGGTGTCGAAGTGACGGTGGGCCTCAAGCCGAGCTCCGCTTCGCGCCGGAAGGCCGAGGCGCATGGGGTCCGGGTCGCCGATGTGGCCCAGGCCGTGAAGGCCGCCGATCTCGTCATGATCCTTACCCCGGACGAGTTTCATGCCGAGCTTTACTCGAAAGAGATCGAGCCCAATATCCGCAAGGGCGCGACCCTCGCCTTCGCCCACGGTTTCTCGATCCACTTCCATGCGATCGAGCCGCGCGCAGACCTCGACGTCATCATGATCGCGCCCAAGGCGCCGGGACACACGGTGCGCTCGGAGTTCCAGGCGGGCCGTGGCATTCCGGACCTCGTGGCGGTCGCCCGGGACGCTTCCGGCAAGGCGCTTGCAACGGCGCTCTCCTACGCGAGCGCCATCGGCGGCGGGCGCACCGGCATCATCGGCACGACCTTCAAGGATGAGTGCGAGACCGACCTCTTCGGTGAGCAGGCCGTGCTCTGCGGCGGCTGCGTCGAGCTGGTGAAAGCGGGCTTCGAGACCCTGGTCGAGGCCGGCTATCCGGCGGAGATGGCGTATTTCGAGTGTCTCCACGAACTGAAGCTGATAGTGGATCTCATGTACCAGGGCGGCATCGCCGACATGAACTACTCCATTTCCAACAACGCCGAATTCGGCGAGTACGTGACTGGCCCGAAAGTCATCAACGAGCAATCCCGCAAGGCGATGCGCGAAGCGCTCGCCAACATCCAGAACGGTTCCTACGCGAAGCGGTTCCTCGCCGAGGGCGCGGCAGGGTACCCGGAGATGACCCGGGCGCGCGCCGCCAACGCCGCCCACCCGATCGAGACAGTCGGGGCAGAGCTGCGTGCCATGATGCCCTGGATCGCGGCCAACAAGATCGTGGATAAAAGCCGTAACTAAAGGCGCCGGACACTACGGAGGATCCGGAATATCGGCTCGGAATTCACCTAGTTCCGCGATCGGCCGTTTCTGTAATGCTGGCCGCAGAACCTTTCGGGGAGCTTTCTTATGTTCGATACCAAGAAATCCCAGTACGGCCTCGCCAGGATGCTGCACTGGTTCGGGCTGGTCGTCGTCGGCTTCAACCTGTTGTCCGGCTGGCGCCTCGACAGCTTCGAACCGGCAATCAAAGAAGTGCTCGTCATGATCCACGCGAGCGTCGGTATCGTCATCCTGTTGCTGATGTCGTTTCGCTGGTGGTGGCGCCGCCGGAACAATCTGTACACGCCTCCGCGGTGGTGGAAGCGCTTCCCGTTCGTCGTCCAGTGGGTGTTCTATCCGTTGACCATCGTGCAGGTGCTGCTCGGACTGTCCGTGGCGTCCGTCATCGGCTACCAGGTGCTCGGTTTCGGGTTCATACCCCTATCTTCGATCGCCACTGACAACGAGGGTCTGAAGGAGATCTTTCTCCAGCTGCACAGCTCGCTCGCGCTGTTCCTGATCGCGCTGGTCGCGGTGCACGGCTTCGAGCGCTGGCGCCTCATCTTCCTGAGCGACGAAGCCGAGGAAGCGGCCGCGGTCAAGGTTCCGTCGCAGGAGCCGGCCCAATCCTGAGAGTGCCGCGCGAGGCGGCGGCTGACGGCCGCTTGCGGGAACGCCGTTGTTCCACGTGGCGGTGGCCGGGGTCATCAGCACAGGCCGCAATGCTGCCGCTGCCCGGCCGATCTCTATCGCTTCCCCGGACAGCCGGATCTCGCCGAGCCGCCCGTCCGACCCTCATGGGCATCATAAAGTCGCGGCTTGCGCGTTCACCGCAGGCCCTCTGCGCTGCGGGGCGATAAGCTGTAAGGCATGAAACCAACCGCGCTGATCCTTGTCGTCATCGCAGGGCTCGTGGCCGCGATGGAGATCTACACCCGCGTGCCCCTCGAGGTGCCGTCGGCCACGCTGCTGCCGGAGATCCCGGCCGATGCCCGCCGCATCGTGCTCATCGCCCATGGCAGCGTGGATGGCGACAACCCGCAGTTCCCGGCGCTCGTTACGCGTCTCGCCGGACATTACGCGAGCCGCGAGGAGCCGGCGGTGGCGGTGCGTTTTCTGCGCTGGGCGCCATGGTCGGACGAGCGGCTGCGGGCGGTGGCGACGGCCGAGCGGCTCGGGCGCGAGATCGGGCCGGCGCTGGCGCGTTTCACGGCCCTCGAGTCACTGGATCTCGTGGTGCACAGCTCCGGCGCCTACATCGCCGACTCGCTCTGCACGAGCTACCGCGCGGCGGCCGGCCCGCAGGCCGCGCGCATCGAAATGGTGTTCCTCGACCCGTTTCAGCTGCACGGCTTCGTCGATTTCCGGCACGGCAAGCGCAACCATGGACGCTGCGCGGACTTTGCGCTGGCAGTTATCAACACCGATGACCCGGCGCCAGCCACCAACGCCCCGCTCGACCATGCGTGGAACATCGACGTCACGGCGCATCCCGGTCGCGCCGCCATGACCCGCAACGGCCATTACTGGCCGGTGCAGTATTACCACGACTTCCTGCCAGGCCTGGAGCGCGAGCTGTTCGAGCCCGACTTTTCAGGGCGGGTGCGCGGCGAGGTGGTCCGCGATCCCCCTGGCGTGAACAGGCCCTGACGCACGGATCGGCCCCGGCACCTTATACTTTGCCGCCAGGCTGCGGATGGCTTACCGAGGAGTCGCGGTGCGTTCTCTCAGTATCGTGGTGTCGTTGTTCGTCTTCTGGCTGTTGCTGTCCGGTCACCGCACGCCGTTCCTGGTGACGGCCGGTTTGCTGTCCGCGCTCGCCGTGGCCTGGTTCGCGCACCGCATGGACCTGGTGGATCACGAAGGCCACCCGGTGCACCTCGCGCCGCGCGCCCTGTTGCGTTACTGGCCCTGGCTCATCGGGCAGATCGTGCGCTCCGCCTGGGCGGTCACCAGGATCATCCTCGATCCGCTGCTGCCGATCAGCCCGACCCTGGTGCGCGTCAAGGCGAGCCAGGTGACCGACATCGGGCATGTGACCTTTGCCAACTCGATCACGCTCACCCCGGGGACGGTCGCGCTGGAGGTCGATGCCGGGGAAATCCTCGTGCACGCCCTGACGCGTGAGACTGCCGCGGAACTTGCCGGGGGCGAAATGGACCGGCGCGTCACCGAATTCGAGCGGGCGCTGTGATGTTCGCGGTCGCCACGGTTGCGGTGCTGGTGGCGCTCGCCCTGGTGCTGGTCAGGGTATTGCTGGGCCCCGGGGTCTTCGACCGCGCGCTGGCGGTGAACACCGCCGGGACGCTGGTCCTGCTCCTGCTGTCCGGCCGGAGTTTCTCGACATCGCCATCATCTATGGCCTGCTCAACGTCCTCGGTACCATCGCCGTGCTGAAGTTCTTCCGCTACGGCGACCTCGGCGATCCGGGTGAAAGCCCTGCGGAGGGGAAGAACTGATGCAGCTGGCCGTGGATATCCTGAGCTGGACGCTGCTGACCGCGGGCGCCGCATTCTGCGTCGTCGGTGCGCTCGGCTTGCTGCGCATGCCGGATTTCTACACCCGCATACATGCCGCCAGCGTCATCGATACGCTCGGCGCCGGGTTGCTGCTGGCCGGGATGATGCTCCAGGCGGGCCCGTCGCTCGTGACGGTGCGGCTGCTCATCATCGCCCTGTTGCTGTTCTTTACCAGCCCGACCGCCGTGCATGCGCTGGGGCGAGCGGCGCTGCTGCGGGGCATCGAGCCACGCCTGGAATCGACGGAGCGCGAGCCATCGAGACCCTGAGCGAAACCACGCTGCTGGTGATGATGGCCATCACTGCGGTAACCATTGCGCGCCTGCGCAACCTGTTTGCCGTGGTCGTGCTGAGCACCCTGTACAGCTTCCTCATGGCCACCGTCCTGGTGGTGCTCGACGCGGTCGATGTCGCCCTGACCGAGGCGGCGGTGGGTGCCGGCATTTCCACCGTGCTCCTGCTCGGCACGCTCTACCTCACCCGGAGCGAGGAAGCAGTGCCGGTGCATCGCGCCTGGCTGCCCTTCGGTGTGGCGCTGGTGGTGGGCGGGCTGCTCGCCTTCGGCACGCTCGGCCTGCCGGAGTTCGGCCGGCCCGACAGCGACATACACCAGCACGTCGCACCGCGCTACCTGGAACAGGGCAAGGCCGAGACGGGGGTGCCCAACATCGTCACCGCGGTGCTGGCGAGCTACCGCGGTTTCGACACCCTCGGAGAAACCACGGTCATCTTCACGGCCGGCGTGGGGATCATCCTGCTGCTGCGCCGCTCGCGCAGTGACGAGAGCGACCGGCCCACCGACAGGAGAGACGGCTCATGAGAGCGCAGATCGTGCCCAGGGTGGTGACGAAGCTCTTCATTCCTTTCGTGCTGATGTTTGCGCTGTACGTGCAGTTCCATGGCGACTACGGCCCGGGCGGCGGATTCCAGGCGGGCGTCACCCTGGCCGCGGCGATCATCCTCTATGCGCTGATTTTCGGCCTGCCGAATGCCCGCCGGGTGATGCCCCCGTGGCTGGTCGAGGCGATGATCGCGCTCGGCGTGCTCATCTTCGGGGCAGTCGGGGTGGCCGGGATGCTACGGGGCGAGGAGTTCCTCGACTACTCGGTACTGTCTGCGGATGCCGTGGCCGGTCAGCATCTCGGCATCCTGCTGGTCGAAGCGGGCGTGTGCGTCACGGTCGCCGGAGTCATGCTGATGATCTTCTATCTCTTTGCCGGGCGCGGGCGACGCCCGTCATGAACCCCCTCGATTACGCCAACTACTGGATTGCGATGTTCCTGCTGGTGACCGGGCTTTTCATCGTCATCGCGCGGGGCAACCTGGTGAAGAAGCTCGTAGGGCTCGGCATCTTCCAGACCTCGGTCTACCTCCTCTATATCGCGCCGGGAAAGATCCTCGGCGGTACGGCACCGATCATCGATCCGCGCTTCAGTGTCTACTCCAACCCCCTTCCGCACGTGCTGATCCTCACGGCCATCGTCGTCGGCGTGGCCACGCTTGCGCTCGGGCTCGCCCTGGTGGTGCGCATCAACGAAGCCTACGGGTCGATCGAGGAGGACGAGGTGCACGCGCTGGACCTCGAGCGGGATTGAAGAACCTCCCGGCGCTGGTGGTGGTGCTGCCGATGCTCGGCGCGCCACTGTGTGTCCTGCTGCGCCATGGCCGGCTCGCCTGGCTGGTCGCCTTCGCCGCCAGCATCGGGAGTTTCGCTGCCGCAGTCGCGCTCCTTTTGCAGGTGCAGGCCGTAGGCGTCATCTCTTACGCACTCGGTGGCTGGCAACCGCCCTGGGGGATCGAGTACCGAATCGATGCTGTGAACGCGCCCCTGCTGGTGCTGGTGACGGCCATCGCCGTGGTGGTGATGCCCTTCGCGCCGCGAAGCGTGGCCGCGGAGATTCCCACCGAACGCCATTGCGATCACCGGCGATGCCTTCAACGTCTTCGTGTTTCTCGAGATCTCCTCGCTGTCCACCTACGTGCTCATTGCCCAGGGGCGCGATCGCCGGGCGCTGGTCGCCGCCTACCAGTACCTCATCATGGGGACCATCGGCGCGACTTTCATCGTCATCGGTATCGGTCTGCTGTACCTGATGACCGGCACGCTCAATCTCGCCGATCTCGCCACGCGCATCGGCGATGTGAGCCAGGTGCGCCCCGAGCTTGCGGCGCTTGCCTTCATCGGTGTTGGAGTCTCACTGAAGCTCGCCCTCTTCCCGCTGCACCTGTGGCTGCCCAACGCCTACGCCTATGCCCCATCGGTGGCGACCGCCTTTCTCGCCGCAACCGCCACCAAGGTGGCGGTGTACCTGTTGCTGCGATTCGCTTTCACGGTGTTCGGCCAGTCGGAGGTCTTCCTTGATCTGCCGCTCGGCCGCATCCTGCTCGTGCTCTCGATCGCGGCGATGCTCGTGGCGTCCACGGTGGCGCTGTACCAGCGCGACGTCAAACGCATGTTTGCCTACTCGAGCATCGCGCAGATCGGCTACATCACGCTCGGCATAAGCCTTGTCTCCGTGAACGGGCTGACCGGCGGTATCGTGCACCTCTTCAACCATGCGCTCGCCAAGGGGGCGATCTTCATGCTGCTCGGCTGCGTGGCGCTGCGCACGGAAGCGGTGACCTTCGACAGGCTTGCCGGTCTCGGCCGGCGCATGCCCTACACCGCTGCCGGCCTGGTGATCGGCGGGCTCAGCCTGATCGGTGTGCCGGGGACGGTCGGTTTCATCAGCAAGTGGTACCTCGTGCTGGCGGCGCTCGAGCTCGGCTGGTGGTGGCTCGCGGCGCTCGTGGTGATGACTTCGCTGCTGGCGGTCGCCTACGTGTGGCGAGTCGTCGAAGCCTGCTATTTCCAGGAACCCCGGTCGAATTTCGCCGAGGCGCCCCGCTCGATGCTCCTGCCGGCGTGGCTTCTCGTCACCGCCTGCGTCTATTTCGGTTTCGACACCCGTGTAACGGCAGGCGCGGCCGATGCTGCGGCGCGGGTCCTGCTGGGTGCGACGCCTTGAGCTTGCTCGCCGACCCGCTGCTCGCACTGCTGGTTCCGTCCGCCGGCGCGCTGCTGATCGCGCTCGCCTCGCGCCTGCCGAACCTGCGCGAGACGATCACGCTCGCGACATCGGGCCTGCTGGTCGCGGTGGTCGCGTCCCTCGTGCCGCAGGTGCTCGATGGCGGGCGGCCTGCCGTGCACCTGGCGACGATGCTCCCCGGACTCGTGCTCGAGCTACGCGTGGAACCGCTCGGCATGCTGTTCGCGCTGGTGGCCGCCGTTCTCTGGGTGGTCAATTCGCTTTATTCGATCGGCTACATGCGCGCCAACAAGGAGCAGCACCAGACGCGTTTCTACGTGTGTTTCGCCATCGCGCTCGCGAGCACCATGGGCATCGCCTTCGCGGCCAACCTGCTGACGCTGTTCCTCTTCTACGAAGTCCTCACGCTCTGCACCTATCCGCTGGTCACGCACCACGGCACGCCCGCCTCCCGCAGCGGCGGCATTCTCGCCGGCAAGACGGGCGCAGTGACGACCGGCGTGCTGCTGGCGCTGTTCATGTTCGGCATCGGCAAGGCCGCGCTGATGCCGGTGCACCGCTGGCTGCCGGCCGCGATGGTGGCGCCGACGCCGGTGAGCGCCCTGCTGCACGCGGTCGCGGTCGTCAAGGCTGGCGTGTTCAGCGTGGTCAAGGTGATCGTGTACGTCTTCGGCGTCGACCTGCTTGCCGGTCTTGCGACGGCCGCCTGGCTGCCGGTCATCGCCGGCCTGACCATCGTGCTCGCCTCGCTGACGGCGCTTCGCTCGGACAACCTCAAGCGCCGGCTGGCCTATTCGACCGTGAGCCAGTTGTCCTACGTGGTACTGGCCGCGGCGCTGCTCACGCCGCGCTCGGTCATGGCCGCGGCGCTGCACATCGCGGCACACGCGGTGGCCAAGATTACGCTCTTCTTCGCGGCCGGGGCGATTTACACAGCCGCTCACAAGACCGAGGTGAGCGAGCTCGCCGGCATAGGCCGACGCATGCCGATCACCATGGCCGCATTCACCATCGGCGCCCTGTCCATGGTCGGCGTGCCGCCCACCGCCGGCTTTCTCAGCAAGTGGTACCTGCTCGGCGGCGCGATGGCGCAGGGGCAGTATGCGGCGGTGGCGGTCATCGCCCTCAGCACGTTACTCAATGCCGCGTATTTCATGCCGATCGTGTACATGGCGTTCTTCCGGGCACCGGTCGCCGATGGACAGCACGCGTATGGCGAAGCGCCGGCGCCGATGCTGATCGCGCTCGCGCTCACCGCAACGGCGACCGTGGCGCTCTTCGCCTGGCCGGACCTGGCACTGCAACTGGCCGCAGGACTCGTGGGAGGCTGAATGAAAGCTGACTGGCTGGTGCGCCCGACCACCATTCGCTGGCTCTGGATCGTGTTCCTCTCGGCGCTCGCCGGCACGGTGGCGGTGCAGTGGCTCATCCCGGTGAAGGGCCACTTTGGTATCGACGCCGGTTTCGGCTTCCATGCCTGGTACGGTCTGCTCGCCTGCGCGGCGATGGTCATCTTTGCCAGGCTGCTCGGATGGTTCCTGAAGCGCCCGGATGACTACTACGGAGACGAGCGTTGAACGCTGCGCTCGTGCTGCACCCCGGTCTGGTCCTCATCGCCGGCGGCCTGTTGCTGGCGCCGCTGTCGCGCGGCCTGCGGGCGGCCGTCGCCCTCGCAGTGCCGCTGCTCGCCCTGCTCCTCGCCTGGCAGCTACCCGAGGGAACCTACTGGCACGCGACATTCCTCGACCACGAGCTCGCGATGCTGCGCGTCGATCGCCTGGCACGGCTTTTCGCCGTGATCTTCGCGCTGGCGGCATTCGGCGGGGCACTCTACGCGCTCAACCAGCCGAGCAGGAGTGAACTGCCGGCGGCATTCGTCTATGCGGGCGGGGCGATCGGCGCGGTCCTCGCCGCCGACCTCGTCACGCTGTTCGTCTTCTGGGAGCTGATGGCACTGGCCTCGACGCTGGTGCTGTGGAGCGCGGGCGGGAACTCCACATATCGGGCCGGCCTGCGTTATCTGGCTGTGCACCTGCTCGGCGGCGTGCTGCTGATGGCCGGCATTGCCGGGCAGGCTGCCGCCGGCGGGTCCATTGCCTTCGAGCGGATGACGCTCGGGTCACTGTCACAGTGGCTGATCCTGGCCGGGTTCCTCGTCAACGCCGCCGCGCCGCCCCTCTCGGCCTGGCTCGCGGACGCCTACCCGCGGGCGTCTTACTCCGGCACGGTATTCCTCTCGGCTTTCACCACCAAGACCGCGGTCTATGTGCTGCTGCGGGGCTTCCCAGGGACGGAACTCCTGGTGTGGGTCGGCGTGTTCATGATCTTCTACGGCATCATCTATGCCCTGCTCGAGAACGACCAGCGCCGCATCCTCGCCTACAGCATCGTCAACCAGGTAGGTTTCATGGTGGCCGGCGCCGGCATCGGCACGGAACTCGCCATCAACGGCGCGGCCGCCCATGCGTTCACGCACATCATCTACAAGGCGCTGCTGCTGATGTCGGCCGGCTCCGTGTTGTTGATGACCGGGCGCAGCAAATGCAACGAGCTCGGCGGGCTTTACCGCACCATGCCGCTCACCACGCTCTTCGGCATCGTCGGCGCGCTGTCGATATCCGCGTTTCCGCTCACCTCGGGCTTCGTATCCAAGTCGATGATCTCCCAGGCGGCCGCGGATCAGCACCTGTTCACGCTCTGGCTGCTGCTCGCTGCGGCATCGGCCGGTGTCTTCCTGCATGCGGGCATCAAGTTTCCCTGGTTCGTGTTCTTCCAGAAGGATTCCGGTCTGCGCGTAGCCGACCCACCGCTCAACATGCGGCTCGCCATGCTGCTACTGGCGCTCCTGTGTGTCGGGCTAGGCATCTACCCAGCGCCTCTCTACGCGCTGCTGCCGTACCCGGTCGACTACGTGCCGTACACGGGGAGCCACGTGGTGGCGCAAC
>JAKLLP010000360.1 GCA_023150055.1 Gammaproteobacteria bacterium
TTGAGTCCCGAAGAGCGTCGCGTGCTCGGCCTGTGGGGCAAGGACGTCAGTAACGCTGAACTTCGCGCCGCAGCCGGTCGGGTGCGTTTCCAGCAGGGGCTGGCTGAGCGTTTCCACGACGGCCTCGTGCGTTCCGGGCTGTGGCGCGAACATATTCTGCAAGCGCTGCGGGCCAACGGCGTCCCGGAAGAGTTGGTGGCATTGCCCCATGTCGAGTCGTCGTTTGACCCGAAAGCCCGCTCGTTCGTGGGCGCTGCCGGCTTGTGGCAGTTCACCAGCGGTACGGGTCGGCGCTACATGCGCATCGACCAGGCCGTCGACGAACGCCGGGACCCTTACGAGTCGAGCAAGGCGGCTGCGCGCCTGCTCCGGCACAACTACTCCGTTCTCAATTCCTGGCCGCTGGCGATCACTGCCTACAACCATGGCGCCGGCGGCATGCGCCGGGCGGCCGACACGATGGGCACGACGGATATCGAGAAGATCGTGCGCCGCTACGATGGGCGGGCCTTCGGCTTCGCTTCGAGGAACTTTTACGTGTCGTTCCTGGCGGCGCTGGAAATCGACCAGGATCCGACGAAGTTCTTCGGCGCCGTGCGCCGCGCCTCCCCGCCGCAGGAGCTCGTGGTCGAGTTGCCCGATTACATGCGGGTGGAGACACTGGAGAAAGCATTCGGCGTGCCTCGCAGCAAGCTGCAGGCATCGAACCCGGCGCTGCTCCCGCCTGTGTGGGACGGCGCCAAGTACGTACCGCGCGGTTTTCGCCTGCGCCTTCCTGCCGATGCGGTGATCGCTGCCGCCCCGCACGAGGCGCTCGCTGCCGTCCCGGCGGGCGAGCGCTTCGCGGCCCAGGTTCCGGACCGAACCCATCGCGTGCGCAGCGGCGATACCCTTTCGCATATCGCGCGGCGCTACGGCACGACGGTGGCGCAGCTGGCCCGGGTGAATGGGCTGCAGAATGGAAGCCGCATCCGCGTGGGGCAGACGCTGAAGCTGCCGGTCCGGCCGGGGGAGGCCTACCAGGTAGCTGCCGAGGCACCTGGTCCGGCTACAGGCGACAAGACGGCGGCCGGAACCTATACCGTGCGTCGCGGTGACACGCTCGCGGTGATTGCCCGGCGGACTGGTGTCTCACAGCGCGATGTCGCCACCTGGAACGGGCTGGGCAATGCCAACCGGATCCGCATCGGGCAGACGCTCCGGCTGACACCGCCCGCGGAGCGCAGTGCCGCGGCAGTTCCGCCCGCCGCGGAATTGTCCACGGCCGGCCCGGCAGTCGTCGCCGACCGTCCGCCCGCGGACGCCCCATCTGCGGCTTCACTGGCCGATCCCAGCGACTACCTCGTGGCCGACAACGACACGGTCGAGGTGCAGACCGCCGAGACGCTGAGCCACTATGCGGAGTGGCTGGAGATCAGCCTCGACAAGTTGCGGCAGGCCAACGGCTGGTCACGGCAGCGTTCACTGGTCCTCGGTCAGCGCGTACGCCTGGTTTTCGACAAGGTTCCCCGCGAGACCTTCCAGTCCCGGCGCATCGGTTTCCACCGCGACCTGCAGGAAGAGTTCTTCAGGCGCTACCGCATTGCCGACACGACCGAGCACCGCCTGCGTCCCGGCGAGTCCGTCTGGGTGCTGGCCTCGCAGAAGTACAAGGTGCCGGTGTGGCTGCTGCGGCAATACAATCCGACGCTCGATCTCGGCCAGGTGCGTCCTGGCACCCGGGTGGTGTTTCCCCGGATCGTGCGCGTGGCCTGAGTGAGGCTGGATATTATGAGGCTGATGAAAAATTCGATCCTGATCGCTCTGGCAGCGAGCGTGGCGGTCGCGCTCGCCGCAACGGGTTTGGCCGAGTCGGCAAGTCTGGATCTCGCCGACCGGGTGGTGGTGCGCAAGTCCGAGCGCAAGCTCTACCTGATGAAAGGCGAGGCGGTACTGCGCCGTTTCAACGTCGCTCTCGGGCTCGTCCCGGAGGGCCACAAGCAACGCGAAGGCGATTTTCGCACCCCGGAGGGACGGTATTCGCTGGTTGAGCGCAAGACCGACAGCGATTTTTTCCTGGCCATACGGATTTCTTACCCGAATCAAATGGACAGTCGCCGGTCGCGCGCGCGGGGATACGACCCGGGTGGCGCCATCATGATCCACGGTTTGCCGAATAATCCGACCCGCTCACCGGAATACTACCGCCGGACCGACTGGACCAACGGTTGCATTGCCGTGTCCAATGCCGACATGGTGGACATCTGGCTGATGACGGCCCGCGACACGCCGATCGACATCCTGCCCTGATGACGTGGCTGGCCGTGCGGTCTCCAGGCCCTGGGCGGACGCGCGGCGCGCGCTGTCCCCGGAGAACAGCACGCAGATGAATAGCGGTCCGGCAGCGTCTCTCGTGGAAGTCATGCCAGAGGGCAGCCTGGAGCTGCTGTCACAGCACGAGGTCAATCGCCTGCGCAGCACGGGCGAGGGCGGCCAGCACGAAATCCTGCGCCGCTGTGCGCTCGCGGTCCTCAACGTCGGCGGGCAGAGCGACGACACCCGGGAGATCCTGGAGAAATATCGCGACTTCGATATCTATATCGTGCAGCAGCACCGCGGGGTGAAGCTCGCGTTGAAAAACGCGCCCCCGGAAGCCTTCGTGGATGGACGCATGATCCGCGGTATCCGCGAGCTTTTGTTTGCCGTGCTTCGTGACGTCGTGTTCATCAACACCGAGGTCACGGACGGCGGTCGATTCGACCTCGCGACGAGTGACGGCATCACGAACGCGGTGTTCCACATCCTGCGCAACGCGGGCACGTTGCGCGCCGGTGAACCGGACCTGGTGGTCTGTTGGGGTGGGCACGCCATCAGCCGGGA